>JAAYQF010000131.1 GCA_012519425.1 Bacteroidales bacterium
CATAGGCATTAGCTCTAACATCGCCTGTAGCCTTATCTAACAAATGAATATCTTCCTTTTTGGGAGATGTAAACGGATGATGCATGGCATAATAACGTTGGGTTTCTTCATCCCATTCAAAGAGAGGGAAGTCGGTGACCCACAGTGGTTTATAATCACTTGTTTTGCGAAGACCCAATCTTGAGCCCATCAAGAGTCTTAGTTCGCATAAAGCCTTTTGAGTATGTTCCTTATCCCCTGCTAATATGAGAATTAAGTCACTGGGTTGTGCGTTAAATAGCTTGGTTATTCTTCTCAAATCATCTTGAGAATAAAACTTATCAACAGAAGATTTGAACGAACCATCATCCTCGCAACGGATATAAACCAACCCTTTGGCACCTATTTGCGGACGTTTTACAAAATCCGTCAATTCGTCAATTTGCCTGCGTGTATAGGACGCACAACCTTTGGCACAGATGCCCCCAACATATTCGGCACTGTCAAACACCACAAAATCATTTCCTGAAACAGCTTCTTTCAGTTCCACAAATTTCATATCAAAACGAATATCCGGTTTATCCGAACCATAATATTTCATGGCATCTGCATAGGTCATTTTTGGGAAATCATATTGAATATCAATATTTTTGATGGTTTTGAACAAATGCTTTATCAAACCTTCAAACATTTGCAAGATATCTTCCTGTTCTACAAATGACATTTCACAGTCAATCTGTGTAAATTCAGGTTGCCTGTCGGCGCGCAAATCCTCATCTCTAAAGCATTTGGCAATTTGGAAATATCGGTCAAATCCGGAGACCATCAATAGTTGTTTGAATAATTGAGGTGATTGAGGTAAAGCGTAAAACTGTCCTGGATTCATGCGTGAAGGAACGACAAAATCCCTGGCTCCTTCAGGTGTAGAACCAATTAATATCGGGGTTTCTACTTCTAAAAATTGCTGTTTATTCAAATAACTGCGTGTTTCAAAGGCAATTTTATGACGCAAGACAAGATTATTTTTGACATTGGTCCTTCTCAAATCCAAATAACGGTATTTCATACGCAGATCATCTCCCCCATCCGTATTTTCTTCTATGGTAAAAGGAGGTGTAACTGACTCATTCAGAACCACTAAATCATCTACTAAAATTTCAATGTCTCCGGTTGGAATGTGTTTGTTTTTATTGCTTCTTTCAGATACGATACCACTAACTTGCACTACAAACTCACGTCCCAGTTCATTGGCACAATCGCATAATTCAGCATGAATGTCCTGATTAAAAACCAATTGCGTTATGCCGTAACGATCCCGTAAGTCGATGAAAGTCATACCCCCCATCCTTCTGATTTTTTGAACCCAACCTGCTAAGGTCACTTTTTTACCTGCGTCTTGCAAGCGTAATTCACCACAATGATTTGTCCTGTACATACTTTATAAAATAGAAATTGCCACAAAAGTAGTGATTTTTTATGACTCAGATTATTTTTTCTGTCCTTTCAAGGGAAGATAAATGATTTTCTTGGTCTTAAAAAACTCTTCTTCAAAGAAGTCACTGATTTCAATGATGCTGACTATGTTTTTAAAAGACCGTGTTTCATCCTGAACATCACCGCCTTTCAGGGTTATCAATCCGTTGGGCAGTGCATTTTTCTGTTCGTATGCAATGTTTTTTCTCACCAATCTTTCCAGTTCAGGAAGCGGCATCACAGCGCGACTGACCACAAAATCAAACTTTGCTTTTTCTTCCTGTATGCGTTTTTGTTGTAATGCTGTGTTTTTTAGCCCAATAGCATTTGCAACCTCCTGCCCTACCCTGATTTTTTTGGCGATGGAGTCAATCAGCAAAAAGTTACATTCAGGAAAAAGTATGGCCAAAGGAATGCCCGGAAATCCACCACCTGTGCCTACATCCAACAACTTTGATCCAGGCTTGAAATCAATAAACTGAGCGATAGCCAAAGAATGCAAAACATGATGCATGTAAAGATTTTCTATATCCTTTCGGGAAATTACGTTGATTTTAGCATTCCAATCCGTGTAAAGAGCATATAAAGCCTCGAATTGCTGCTTTTGTTGCTGAGATAAATCAGGAAAATACTTGAGTATTATGTTCATAGACTAATTAATAAAATTGGAATGCAAATCTACATGATAAATTTCAAAAAACCCCCATAAACCCGCTTGGATATCTAAAAAAATACCTTATCTTTGCAGCCGTTTTGAAACAAACACGGGGTGTAGCGCAGTCCGGTTAGCGCACCTGCTTTGGGAGCAGGGGGTCGCGAGTTCGAATCCCGCCACCCCGACAAAATTCTAAGAAGATGATTTTAAGACTGTTACAGTTGCTATTCAGTACATTAAAATCATCTTTTTTTGTATGTATAAAAAGAAATTTGCAATTAAAAATTATAATCGTATGAAAGCTTATGTTTTTCCCGGCCAGGGAGCTCAATTTGTTGGGATGGGTAAAGATTTGTATGAACAATCTGAGGTTGCCCGTACGTATTTTGAAAAAGCAAATGAGATCCTTGGTTTTAGAATAACTGATTTAATGTTTGATGGAACACCCGAAGACTTAAAGCAGACCAAAGTAACCCAACCTGCCGTTTTTCTGCATTCGGTGATTTCCGCATTGGTGTTGGGAAAGGATTTTAAACCTGATATGGTCGCCGGACATTCTTTAGGCGAATTTTCCGCTTTGGTGGCAGCCAAAGCCTTATCATTTGAAGATGGATTGAAATTGGTTTATAAGCGTGCTTTAGCTATGCAGAAAGCCTGTGAGATGGAAGAATCCACCATGGCTGCTGTGCTGGGATTGAGCGACGAGGATGTAGAAGAGGTTTGCGATTCTATCACTACAGAAGTGGTAGTACCGGCAAATTACAACTGTCCGGGACAATTGGTGATTTCAGGCTCTGTGGCAGGTATAGACATGGCTTGTGAAGCACTAAAAGAAAAAGGAGCCAAACGTGCCTTAAAATTACCGGTAGGCGGTGCTTTTCACTCTCCTTTGATGCAGCCGGCGGGCGAAGAACTAAAAACAGCTATCAGTGATACTTTAATTGTTACACCTGTATGTCCTGTATATCAAAATGTTAACGCTTACCCACAAACCGATCCTGTAGCCATCAAACAAAATTTGATTGAACAGTTAACAGCTCCTGTCAGATGGACTCAGACCGTTATGAATATGATAACCGACGGTGCTGACGAATTTTTGGAAATGGGTCCCGGCGATGTACTGAAAGGACTGATAAAGAAAATTAATCCGGAAGTTACAGTCGGATAAAAAGCTTTCATGGCAGGTATTTATATACATATACCTTTCTGTATCCAAAGATGTTCCTACTGCGACTTTTACAGAGAAATCGGCTCTGACAGTAAGAAAATCGACGCATTTGTACAGGCATTAATCCATGAAATTGAATTACGAAAAGATGATTTGGACGGGGAGTCAATTCAGACTGTTTACTTTGGAGGAGGAACTCCCAGTGTACTCAATTATGACCAGTTCCGGTTAATTTTTGATGTTTTGCACCAATATTTTACGATTTGCAGCAATGCTGAAATCACCTTGGAAGCAAATCCTGACGATTTAACTGAAGCATATCTCGACTCCCTCTCTCCCCTTCCTATCAATCGATTGAGTATAGGCATCCAAACTTTTAATGACAAGCATTTAAGGGAGTTAAATCGCCGGCATAATGCTACCCAGGCATATGCTGCTGTTGCTAATGCCAGAAAATATGGCTTTAAAAACATCAGCATCGATTTGATTTATGCTTTGCCCGGACAAGATATGATTGATTGGGAAGAACAGTTGGATGCTGCTCTTCATTTAGGAGTAGAACATATTTCAACTTATGGCCTGACTTACGAGGAAGGAACTGCTTTGTGGCATCATAGGAATGAAGGAAAAATACAGGAAACAGAAGATATAACAGCAATTGCCATGTTTAATCATCTTCGGAAAAAAATGAAAGAAAACGGTTATGAAGCTTATGAAATATCCAATTATGCGAAACCGGACTTCAGATCAAGACACAACAGTGCTTATTGGAAATTTATTCCTTATTTGGGTTTTGGACCATCAGCTCATTCTTTTGACGGGAAAACCAGGCAATGGAATGTATCTTCAGTACAGCAATATATAGAGTGCATCCGGAATCATCAATCCTTTTTTGAACAAGAAATACTGAGTAAGCAGGATTTCTATAATGACTACGTAATGGTAGCTTTGCGGACTTCAGAAGGTATAGATATTAACTATCTACATGAACGTTTTGGTCAGGAGTTGCCGGATTACTGCATACAAAGTGCTGCCCCCCATCTTGCAGCCGGGGATTTAATTATGAACGGTCAATATTTGAGTTTATCGGCTACGGGCATACATATAGCAAATATCATCATTATGGATTTGATAAAGGTATGAAACGAACATAAACTGATTTAATAAACCATAATCCTAAGATTCGTAAGAAATAAAATTGTAAATTTGCCCGTTAATCATTTTAAACATGGCTGATAAAACTAATAACAAAAATTTTAAGAAGTCGTTTAATCGGTGGTTTTGGGGAATATTCATTGCCGGCTTATTGTCCATCGCCGGTATTTTCTTTTTTATCAACATTGGCTGGCTGGGTTATTTACCGGCCATAGATCAATTACAAAATCCTATTAACAAATACGCTACAGAGCTATATTCTGCTGATTTAAAATTAATCGGAAGTTTTTCTGAAAGTGATGATAATCGCATTAAAACCGAATACAATCAGATTTCAAAGCATGTCATTGATGCGCTTATTTCCACCGAAGATGAAAGATTCTACGATCATTCAGGCATTGATGGAAAGGCATTGGCAAGGGTATTTATCAAACGTGGGTTATTTAGGCAAAAAAGTTCAGGAGGCGGAAGTACCATAACCCAGCAACTCTCCAAATTATTGTATTCTCCAAAAGCTAATAACATATTCCAAAGAGCCTTGCAAAAACCGATTGAATGGGTTATTGCCGTGCAATTGGAAAAAATTTACACCAAAGAGGAAATTATCACTCTGTATCTCAATCAATTTGATTTTCTATACAATGCTGTCGGCATCAAATCAGCAGCTCATGTTTATTTTAACGTTACGCCGGCAGAATTAAATATAGAAGAAGCTGCTACCTTGATCGGTATGTGTAAAAATCCTTCTTTATACAATCCAAGAAGATTTCCTGACCGCGCCCTTCAAAGGAGAAATGTGGTGTTGGATCAAATGCGGAAATCAGGTCATCTCTCTCTTGCAGAAAGGGATTCAATCAGTCAGTTACCCTTAGAAATAGATTTTCAACGAATTGATCACAGACAAGGACTGGCACCTTATTTCAGGCAGTACTTGCGGGTTATCATGACTGCTAAAAAACCCGTCAAAAGTAATTACGCAAGCTGGCAGGACGAAATATTCAAAGAAGATCTATGGCAATGGGAAAACAATCCCTTATACGGCTTCTGTAATAAAAATTTCAAATCCGATGGTTCACCTTATAACCTTTATACAGATGGTTTGAAAATCTATACCACCATTGATTCTCGCATGCAGCAATACGCAGAGGAGGCTGTGAATGAACATATTCCTCAATTACAGCAGACATTCTTTCAGGAAAAAAAGGGAAGGTCCTATGCTCCTTTTTCCAAGCATGTGACCAAGGAAGAAATTAATGCATCCTTAACCAGGTCAATGCGCGACTCTGATAGATACAGACGATTGAAAAAGAGTGGTGCAAGCACGGAAGAAATCAATCGCATTTTCGATACTAAAACCGAAATGCAGGTCTTCTCCTACAATGGAATGATAGATACCATCATGTCACCAAGGGATTCCGTACGCTATATCAAGCACTTTTTAAGATGCGGATTTGTTTCCATAGACTCCAAAACGGGACATGTAAAAGCCTATGTAGGTGGTCCTGATTTTGCTCATTTTCAGTACGATATGGTTACCCTGGGAAAGCGTCAGGTTGGCTCTACCATCAAGCCATTTTTATATACTTTAGCCATGGATGAAGGCATGTGGCCCTGTGACAAAACCATGAATGTACCCATCACTTTAAAAGATGGCAACGGCGAGGATTGGTCACCAACCAATGCAAGTTCGGCAAGAATAGGTGAAGAGGTAACCTTGAAATGGGGACTTGCCAATTCCAACAACTGGATATCAGCTTATTTAATGAGTTTATTCACACCGGAATCTTTGGTGAAATTGATGCAGTCTTTTGGTATCAGAAGTCATTTGGATCCCGTTATTTCACTTTGTCTCGGCCCCGCAGATATTTCACTGATAGAAATGGTTGATGCTTATACAGCCTTTCAAAATAAGGGAATCCGGGTTGACCCATTGTATGTAACTCGCATTGAAGACAGTCATGGTAATGTTATTGGAACTTTCACACCCAAAATGTATGAAATTTTCAGTGAATCCACCGCTTATAAAATGATTTATATGCTCAGAGCCGTTATGGATGAAGGTACGGGAATAAGGGTTCGTGCACGATATAAGTTGAATATGCCCATGGGTGGAAAAACAGGAACGACCCAAAACAATTCTGATGGCTGGTTTATGGGTTTTACACCTTCATTGGCTTCAGGCGTTTGGGTTGGTGGCGAGGACAGGGCTATTCATTTCGACAATATTGCTGAGGGACAAGGAGCTAATATGGCGTTGCCGATATGGGCTTTGTACATGCAAAAAGTATTGGCAGATACCACATTAGGTTATACTCCGGATGAGCAATTTGATGTACCTGCTTCATTCAATGCCAATGCCGGATGTGAAGAAAATGTTTTTGACTGGTAGATAACACCTATTATATATTTAATATCTATTGAAACATAAATTCATCATATCATTGGTATTTCTGTTTCACGTGGGGTTTGTTTCCGCCCAATGGAATACAGAGCGCATACTGACTATCGGCCGGAATGCGTTGTATTTTGAAGATTATGTGCTTTCCATTCAGTATTTCAATCAGGTCATCAAAATCAAGCCTTATCTTGCTGAACCCTACATGTATCGTTGTATTGCCAAAATTCAATTAGGCGATTATGAAGGAGCCGAACTGGACGGCAATGAAGCCATCGAGAGAAATCCATTTCTCCCCCAGGCTTTTTATGCGCGTGGGTTTACCCGAATGAAGTTAGAAAAATACGAAGGTGCAGTACAAGATTTTACTAAAGCTTTAGAGTTTAGCCCCAACAATCAATACCTGTTACTCAGCAGAATGTATGCATATGAAAAGCTGGAAAACTACGAAGCTGCCATGAATGATATTGATACATACATGAAAATGAATCCCCGCAATACGCTGTTGTGGTACGATAAAGGGCGCCTTTACCTATCTACTCAAGATACCATTGCTGCCGAAAATGCTTTCAATCAACTAATACAAGCTGATAGCAGCTCTTTTGTAGGCTGGAGTGCCAGAGGATTGCTCAAATTACAGCGAAAAGACTACGACGGTGCTTATGAAGATTATTCCATGGCAATCAAGTTACAATCCGATTTTTATGGAGATTATATCAACAGAGGGATTATCAATGTGGAGCAAAACAGGTATATGGAAGCATTGGCAGACTATGACCGAGCCGTACAATTGTCTCCCGGAAATTTGTCAGCTTATCTCAACCGTGCTATTCTTCGTTCCAATTTGGGAGACAATAATAATGCGTTAGATGATTTTAAAATAGTGCTGGATATGGACTCTACCATCATGGAAGCTCGTTACAGTAAGGCTTTGTTGGAAATGAAATTGAATAATTATCAAGAAGCTATTGCTGATTATCAAATCATCATCGACAAACATCCTTATTTTTTGCCGGCTTATTGGGGTATTGCGGAAGCATACGGAGCATTGAACAATATGCGGGAAGCCCATCAATACAGACAAAAAGCCCACGATTTAGAAACTAACAAAGACAATATCCGGGATAAAATTCAACAGGATTTAGACGCTAAAAATCAAATTGCTGCCGATATTCCTGAGAGCAAAACGGGAAGAAGGGCTGAAATATTCAATCGATATGCTGCACAAAACGTTCAAGACAACCAAACTGAGTCTGAATATGCAAATGAAAAAAGAGGGGCTGTTCAAAACAAATTTGTTGATGTAATCAATGAAAAAAACTTTGTACTGAGTTATTATGCCAAAACTGATCAGTTGCGACAAACCAATCTTTATCATCCTCAAGTGGATGCCTACAACAGAAAACAACTGTTGGGAGCCGATATAAAAATAACCTGTCAAGAAATTGCGCTTACGAATGAATTGATTGACAAGCATTTTCACACTATCAATTTAATCAGTTCTCAAATAGATGACAACACAGCAAATGCCGATATTTATTTTTACAGAGCCCTGGAATTTGCCTTGGTACAAGATTTTGAAAGTGCCCTTGAAGATCTGAACAAGGCCATTTCGCTGCGTTCTGACTTTGCATTGGCTTATTTTACCCGTGCCAATATTCGCTACAAATTTATTGACTACATGAGAAACTCCTTTTTAGAAATTGGTCCGGGCACTTTAGACATGAAAGAGAGACAGACAACTTTCGAAAAAGAGAAAAAATATGATGTGGAGATGGTAATGAAGGATTTGGATAAAGTCAATGAGCTGATGCCGGATTTTGCTTTCAGCCATTATAACAGAGCTAATATACTTTGCACCCAACAGGATTTTAAAACCGCCATTATACATTATTCAAAAGCCATTGAAATTGATCAGGATTTTGCAGAATCCTATTTCAACAGAGGTTTGACCTATCTCTTTATTGGAGAAGATGCTCTTGGTTTGTCGGATTTAAGTAAAGCCGGTGAATTGGGGATTTATCAAGCTTACAATTTGATTCAAAGGTTTAAGCAGTGATTGGTGGTTAGTGAATTTTTGACTATTATGAATAATTTTATGAACAATAATACTCCCACAACTGAACTTAACAGGAGAATGCATGCTTTTCGTCAGATCATGGACGAACAACAACCGGAATGGAAGATAGCCATGATTTTCAGCAAAATCAATGTTTTTTATTTTACAGGAACCATGACGGAAGGCATGTTGGTAATTCAACGTGACAAAGATGCTGTTTTTTGGGCCAGAAGAACTTATGAGCGTGCTATCCTTGAATCTAATTTTGAGGATATTCGCCCTATGCCAAGCTATCGCAATGCAGTTCAGACTTATACTACCCTACCCTCTGAAGTTTATTTAGAAGCGGATTTCGTACCTTTATCAATGTTTCAGCTTCTGCAAAAATATTTTCCGTTTCAATCTTTCAAAGCCCTGGATTATCAATTGGCCATGACCAAAGCTGTAAAAAGTGACTGGGAATTGCATTATATAAAGCAAGCAGGTAAAATTCATCAGCGGGTATTTGAAGTGATGGTGCCGACTATATTGCGCGAGGGTATGTCTGAAGCAGACCTTGGTGCTGAGTTATTTGCCATGATGGTCAAAGAAGGACACCAGGGAACAGCCAGGTTTGAGATGTTGGATACAGAAATTCCAGTCGCACAATTGGGCTTTGGAGAAAACTCCATGTATCCAACTAATTTTAACGGTCCGGGAGGTAGCAAAGGCTTATGTCCCGCTGTTCCAAGTGTGGGAAGCCGGGAACGAAAACTGCGATGCGGCGATTTAATATTTATCGATGCAGGCCTGGGAGTCAACGGCTATTATTCAGATAAAACCATGACCTATATGTTTGGTAAACCGTTGGAAAAGGCCGTACAGGAGCAACATCAAAAATGTGTGGATATTCAGTATCAGATAGCTGAAATGCTAAAGCCGGGAAATACACCTGAAAATATCTACATGACAATTATGGACAGCCTAACAGAGGATTTCAAAGAAAACTTTATGGGTTTCGGAAATCGTCAGGTAAAATTTCTGGGGCATGGTGTAGGATTGACCATAGGTGAGCTTCCTGTGATTGCAAAAGGCTTTAAAATGCCCATACAGGAAAATATGGTCTTTGCCATAGAACCTAAAAAAGCCATTCCCGGCGTAGGTACAGTGGGAATAGAAAATACATTTGTCGTAACACCCCGTGGGGGTGAGAATATATCCGGTGATAGTCGTGGGTTGATATTTGTGGAATAACTCGAGGAATAAAATCTTTTACGTAAAAACTGTAAGTGGTTAAACTTCCAGTATCCTTATTTTGTGACGCTATGTTGCTTCTCCAATTCCAGTAATTTTTCTTTTCGCCACAAGCCACCACCATAACCGGTTAGTTTTCCATTTGCTCCAATCACCCGGTGACAAGGCAGGATGATGGATATTTTATTTTTAGCATTGGCATTGGCTACTGCTCTCACTGCTTTAGGCTTACCGATACGTTTGGCTTGTTCACCATAACTGATGGTAGAACCGTATGGAATTTGCATCAAACTCTTCCACACTTTCTTCTGAAAATCAGTACCTACCAAATCCAAGGATATATCAAACTCTTTACGCTCTCCTTTGAAGTATTCTTTCAATTGCTGTCTTAACTTATCAAAATGAGGATTTTCGCCCTCTAAAAGCGTAGCCTTAAATGCTTTACGAATTCGACTGATTTGTAAATCCAAGTGTTCGTAATCTGCAAATTCAAACATGCAAATGCCTTTTTTACTTGCACAGGCAATCATCAAACCTAAATCCGTATCTACATAGGTTATATTGACAATAGTTTTATCTTGATTTTTGGGGTGCATAATCTTTCATTTCAGGGATAGCTCCGCCAGCTACAGCCCATATATACAGACTTGCAACTGATGCATAAGGCGTATAGCGTTTCCAATATTTATTAAATTTCTCCCGATCAATTTGTCTGTGATGATAGATCATGCGTAAACCGCGCTGAATTGCCAGATCTCCATAGCTCAGGATGTTCCGGCGTTGCATGGAAAATATCATCAACATTTCAGCCGTCCATACTCCCACCCCTTTCAACTCAGTTAATTTTGTGCAAACTTCCTCGTCAGATAAATCATGTAGGGAGTTGATGTCAAATTCTTTAAAAATGATTTTTTGAGCAGCAGACAATATGTATTCCGCTTTCCTGAAACTCATCCCAAAAGCCTGTATTTCTTCCAGTGAAAGTTGACTGATTGTTTCAGGTGTGATTGTCCCTAAGCCCTCTTGCATGCGTTTCCATACAGCCCGATGTACTTTAGCAGAAATCTGCTGACCGGTAATCGAATGAACCAAAGCAGCGAATAAATCCGGGTTTACTCCCCTCTTTATCATACCGATTTGGTCAATCACAGCGGCAAGTCGTTTGTCCTTTTTCTTGAGGTATTCTATTTCCTTTTCACCATATTGAAAATACATGGATGCATAATTATTCTAAAAAGAAAACAATTGTACTCACAACCCGGGCTTTTTGGATATACGGCTCTTGCGGTATACTACCGCCTTCTTCATCGTAGTAATACCTGCCCATGATGGAAATTTGTCCCTGTGAAGCTGTCTTGATTTTTCCCAATTTGGCGTGAGAATCCTGGGCAAACTGTTCACCCGCAATACGGGCATTTTTAGTGCTTTCAGCAATTAATTGGGGCTTAATGGAGTTTAGTTCCGGAAAGGTGTAATTAACGTACAAATCCGATGTCAAATCTTTACTGATCAGGCCCAATCTGATTTGAGAAGCTTCATCTTCAGCATTTTCCACACCCTTGGCTTGAATTTTCAAACTTTGAAAAACGGTATATCTGTCGATTTTTACTTCTACTTCCTGACCATTTCTCCACCTTGTTTCAAAATATCTCTGCCGGTCAGTCACCTCAGGATTATTGATTTTAACGTCAGCTTCCTCGTATCCTTTGCTTTTCAGATAAGCCACGATAGTTTTCTTTTTATTTTCCGTTTGTCTGATTAAATCCTGTAAGTAATCACTAGAAAATGAAAAACTCAAATTCATGGTGGCAGATTCAGCCTTCATTTCCATTTCAGCCAAACCTTTTACGGTGACAACCCTGTCTTTATCGCTAAAGGTTTTTAATCCCTTAAAGATAAAAAAACCCAATAGGGAAAGTCCTATTACCAAAGACAAACCAATAATAAATGTCTTAATTTCTTTATTGTTATTCATGTTGATGATGTGAATGTAATTGTTAGTAATTTGATTATAAAATATAGTCGAAAGCTTGTTCTTATTGTATTCCTAACATCAGGTCAGGAGAAATTTCCAAAATTCGACAGATTTTTCCTGCAATTTTCAGCGTTGGTGTACTTCTTCCTGTAATATAATCACTGACTCTCGACGTAGATATATTTAATTCTTCAGCAAGTTGTTTTTGTGTCATATTGCGTTCAGCAATGGCATATTTTATCAACTCAGCAGGTTCAATCGGCTTTACAGGATAATATGTTTCTTCATAATCCGCCACCAAATCCGAAATCATATCTAATTCGATATAATGCTTATCATCAGTTGGCGTATCATTATTTACCACTTTCAGCAGTTCTTCAATTCTGTCACAAGCGACCTTATATTGTTTTTCGTTTTTAATTGCCATAATTAAATACTTTTAATGTCGGTTATTTTATCATATTCGGCATGAGAACCGATAAATCGGATATACACTTTTTTTGATGCAAAGATTACAATGGCTACTACCCTATACCTGTTACCCTTTATATTAAAAACAAATCTGTCATTGCCTACATAATCTGTACTGTTAAATGTGTTTCTAATATCACCAAAACTTGTCCACTCTGCATTTTTCGTTTTTGAATACCAATCTCGCAACGGTATTTCTGCATCAGGATGCTTTATACAGAATTTTTTAATAGCAGCAAATGTAACAATTCTCATACTTTATTCTTTCCACAAAAGTACAAACATTATTCCGTATTTCAAAATTAAATTCAAAAATAATTTTGAATTTTACGTTTTTAGTGCGTTTAGATGATTATTGGGATAAAAACCAATTAGAGTTGTTCTTAGCAAAAGAACCTGACGTTGAATACGAAAGAACTTTAGAATTTTAATAAAAAAACCTATCCCCCTATCACCCCATAAAACCTCTCCGGCAAGAAAACATTCCCATATTCCTCACTTAAAGCTGCTTTAAATAAAGGGGCTATTTCCTCTACAGTAAAGCCGGCGATGCCACAACCGATTTCCGTTACCAGGAATTTTAATTCCGGATGAGATTTGGCGAAGGCTAAGAACTCATCTACATAAGGCTTGATGGTGTCAACTCCGCCCTGCATGGTGGGTATGGCATAAGTTTGTCCCTGTAGTCCTACTCCTTGCCCCCAGACTGCACCCCACTCCATGGCTTTGCGCGCTGCACCGGCACCATGGACGCCGGCGAGATTACTGCCAAAAACAAAAATTTCATTGGCTGATAAACTGTCTATCCATTTTGGAGATATTCGCTTTGTGTTCAATATTGATTGATTTTCTTTATATGTATTTGAACCATAAAAATGAAGAGCCTCCCCAACCACATAATTACTGCCCGTGACCAACACCAAATCCTCTGTTAAAGCATCCTTTAAAGCAGACTGGAAGGCTTGTTCCACGTTGTCATAAGCTTCACCGACCAAACCATAAATCAATGCCTTATCTCTTAATTCCTGGGCTTTAAATGCCCGCTTAGTTTGTGCTTGGGTAAAGTAGTAATATGCGTTTTTCGGCAGTAACTGCAAAACACCATGCACATCTTTATCGTTGACCATCCCGATGATGATCCGAAGGTTTTGACAAGATTGCACCTGCAATTGATGGACAACTGATTGCATTCCTGCTACATTGTGGGCAGTATCAGCTATTACAGCAGGATTTTTCTGCAAAAACTCCCAGCGACCGCGCAAACCGGTCAGACTGCATACTTTAGCAATACCCGATGCAAGAGCATTTTCAGAAATACTGAATACTGAAGATTGATTGATTATTTGGACTGCCAAAAAAACTGTTGCTAAGTTTTTAAGTTGATATAATCCCAGCAATTCCGAACGATAATTGGTTTGCTGATAGCTAAACAGCATGCAGTTCTCCTCATATGCAATAAATTTCGGAGATACTACTTCATCTTCTGTAAAAAAGATATTGGTTTGAACTTCAGCAGCTTTATCAATAAAAACCGGTTTGGTTTCAGGTAAGGCTTCTCCAATGATCACCGGAACATTGGATTTGATGATGCCGGCTTTTTCAGAGGCAATCTTAGCCAATGTATCACCCAAAAACTCCACATGATCCATTCCTATATTGGTGATCACACTTAGCAAGGGTTGAATGATATTGGTGCTGTCTAATCGTCCGCCCAATCCAACTTCCACTATGGCTATATCCACCTTTTGTGCAACAAAATAGTTGAATGCCATGGCCATGGTCAGTTCAAAGAAAGAGGGCTGTATTTCATCGATTAACGACTGATTATCTGCAACGAAATCAACCACATACTGCTCTTCTATCATCTTGCCGTTGATGCGGATGCGTTCACCAAACTCCACCAAATGTGGCGAAGTGTATAAACCCACCTTATATCCCGCTTCCTGCAAAATAGCTGACAGATAATGCGATACCGAACCCTTTCCATTGGTGCCGGCTATGTGTATGGTGGGAAATTTTTGATGCGGATTACCCAAGGCCTTCATCAAGCGCAAGGTATTGTCCAAACCGGGTTTGTATGCCTTACCACCTACTAAATGAAAGGCAGATAGTCGGTTATAAAGGAAGTTGAGTGTTTCTTTGTAAGTCATCAATATTCCCTTTCTCCAAATATCAATGTCCCCACCCTGATCATTGTACTACCCTCTTCTATAGCTATTTGATAGTCATCAGACATACCCATGGAAAGTTCTTTGAAATTGGGGTTATCGGACTGGTAGTTTTGCCTGATGGCATCAAATAGTTTTTTCAGGCTTTTAAATTCTTTTCTCACTTGATTGTGGTCATCGGTAAATGTTGCCATTCCCATCAACCCACAAATACTTACATTGGAATATGCTTTTAAGAAATTTGTTTCAAATAAATCTGTCAATTCATCGGGAGAAAATCCGAATTTCGTTTGTTCGTCAGCTATGTGTACCTGTAACAGACAATTCACTACACAATCCGATTTTTGAGCTTGTTTGTCAATTGTTTCCAGCAACCTAAGAGAATCCACCCCATGGATCAAATCCACCCCCGGGATCAGATACTTCACCTTGTTGGTCTGCAAATGTCCGATAAAGTGCCAATGTATATCTTGCGGAAGGCGTTCTCGTTTGGGCAAAAACTCCTGTACCCTGCTCTCCCCGAATGTCTTCTCTCCTGCATGATAAGCTTCCATGATGATTTCATCAGAATGGAATTTTGTGACACAGATCAATTGTACATTTTCAGGAATTTGGGAACGAAGCTTTTGTATGTTTTGTGTAACTGACATAATATACTTTTAAAAATGAAAACTACGATTGAAGCAACTGCAACCCGATCCTTTTTCGCTGCAAATCAACTTCCAACACCTTGACTTTTACATGCTGATGAAGGGAAACAACTTCGGCAGGATTGGAAATAAACCTGTCCGCCATTTTGGAAATATGGATCAGCCCATTTTCTTTGATGCCTATATCCACAAATGCACCGAAATTGGTGATATTGGTTATGATGCCGGGTAGTTCCATACCGCTTTGTAAATCTTCAATCTGGCGGATATTGGCGTCGAATTCAAGCACTTGCACCTGTTTACGCGGGTCTCTGCCGGGTTTTTCCAGTTCCGTCACTATATCCGTCAATGTAGGTAATCCGATTTCATCAGTGATATAAGCCTGTAAATCAATTTGCTGTATCAGCTCTTTGTTGTGGATCAACTTATCAATCTCGGTATTTAAGTTTTTCGCCATTTGTTCGACTATGGTATAACTTTCCGGGTGTACGGCTGAATTATCCAAGGGATTATCTCCATCCGGGATCCGTAAGAAGCCTGCGCACTGCTCAAAGGTCTTGTTGCCTAACTTGGGAACCTCCAACAATTCTTTTCTGTTCTTAAATGCACCATTTTCTGCACGGAAATCCACGATGTTTTGTGCCAACTGCGGACCCAATCCGGAAATATAGGTCAGTAAATGCTTGGAAGCCGTATTCAAATTTACCCCCACCTTATTCACTGCATTTTCAACAGTCTGATCCAACGCATTTTTCAGTAAAGTCTGATCTACATCATGCTGGTATTGTCCAACTCCAATGGACTTAGGATCAATTTTTACCAATTCTGCCAAGGGATCCATCAAGCGGCGACCGATGGAAACCGCACCGCGTACCGTCACATCATAATCAGGAAACTCTTCACGCGCAATTTTAGAAGTTGAATAAATGGAAGCACCATTTTCACTGACTACAAATATCTGCACTTTACGGTCGTATCGGATGTTTTGTACAAACCTTTCAGTTTCACGTCCTGCCGTGCCGTTTCCCACGGCAATGGCCTGGATTTCATAGGCTTCTACTAATTTTTGTATGGTACGGGAAGCTTTGGCATACTCATTTACCGGTGGATGGGGATAAATGGTTTCATTGTGTAATAAATTACCTTGTGCATCCAAACAAACCACCTTACATCCGGTTCGAAAACCCGGATCTATACCTAATACCCTTTTTTCTCCCAGAGGAGGCGCCAACAATAACTGCTTGGAATTTTCTGCAAATACGCGTATGGCTTCTATATCTGCTTTCAACTTGCTTTCTGCAGCAAATTCATTTTCAATGGAAGGTTTTAACAAACGTTTGTAAGAATCTTGAACGGCTTTGCAAACCAATTCACCAGAAGGATTATCTGCTTTGACAAAGAGACCGGTCAATCTTTCTATGCATTTATCATCATCCGGACTGATATTTACCCTCAAAAAGCCTTCAGCTTCCCCCCTACGCATAGCTAAAACCCTATGGGAAGAGCTTCGGGAAAGTTTTTCAGACATATCAAAATAATCACGGTAATTTTGTGCTTCTTCTTCCTTGCCTTTGACAACCTTAGAACTGATGAAGGCTTCGTATTGAAAAATCCTGCGGATGGTATTGCGTGCCTTTTCATTTTCACTGATCCATTCGGCAATGATGTCGGAAGCACCCTGCAGTGCAGCTTCTTCACTTTCTATTTTATCTTTTACATAGGGCTTGGCAAACTGTAAAACATCACCTGCCTGTTGTTTCATAATTATCTTTGCCAAAGGTTCCAAGCCATTTTCCCTGGCAATTTCAGCACGTGTGCGACGTTTTGGCTTGTACGGCAAATAAATATCTTCTAACTCGGTGGCATTCCAACAATTATCAATACGCGTTTTAAGTTCAGGCGTTAATTTCTCTTGCTCTTCTATGCTCTTGAGGATGGTTTCCTTTCTTTTTTCAATTTCAAGCAGTTTTTCGTATTGCGTTTTAATTTCGCTAACCTGGGTTTCGTCTAATTCGCCGGTTCTTTCTTTTCTATAGCGACTGATAAACGGGATGGTTGCACCTTCTTGCAGCAATTGCACGGTATTTCTGATTTGCATATTGCTCAATTGCAAAGATTCGGATAGCAAAGAGACAAAAATGGCGGGAATGTGATTATCTGACATGGAAATTATATGTTATTTTAATAAAATGATCAGTGTAAAATTTTAAAGACCAATTCTTTAAGTAGATCTCCATCACCTGCACTTTGATTATCTATGCCTTTGGAACGGGCATCGGTTTCTCGTATATAGCCAATGATGTGCATGGTTTTCATAGCATTGAAAGTCTTGGCTGCCTGCACATAATTACGTGCTATAAAGGGATGTATTTTGAACTCAGCTGCAGCACTTTCTGCTGTTTTAGAAGGCAAATAATGAAATATCATCAAGTTGCTGAAAAAACTGAATAAGGTTGATAAAACCATTTGCACAGGTGGTGCCTTTTTGTTTTCTGCAAAAAAATTAATGATCCTGTTGGCTTTCAGTGCATCTTTTTGTATCAAAGCATCCTGCAATTCAAAAACATTGTAATCTTTGCTGATTCCTATGTTCTTCTCTATGATTTCCGGGGAAATTGTCTTATTGCTTTTTTGTTGCGTAATCGCCAATTTATCAATTTCATTAGCCACTTTACCCAAATCAGTCCCTAAAAAATCAACCAACATCATCAAAGCCTTATCTTCCACTATCAAACCTTTGCTCTGGGCATATTTACTGATCCAGGGAGCCATTTCATAATCGCGTAACTTCTTGGATTCAAAGAGAACACCGGTTTTTTTAAGCTCACTGACCCATTTTTGGCGTCCATCAACCTTGCCGTATTTATAACAAATCACCAAAATGGTAGTGGGTGAAACTTGCTTTAAATAGAAAGATAATTTATCCATATCCCTGATATGTTGGGCCTCTTTCACAATCAACACATGATAGGGTGACATGACCGGAAACCTTTTGGCTATATTGATAACGGTCGCAATATCCGTATCTTTCCCATATACTACAGTCAAATCGAAAGCCTGTTGAGATTCATCCAAAATTTCATTTTGAAAGTAATCCGACAGTAAATCAATGTAATAAGGCTCCTCTCCCATCAAAAAATAAATGGGAGCATATTTTTTTTGTTTTAAATCACTTAGAATGGAATCGTACATGTAGTAATGGCTTGTTAGACAGGTTGATGAATTTATTCGAATCTTAAGTGCTTGATTGTTCTACTGTTATGCATTATCGAGCTGAGTGATTTTACTCCTATTCGAATATGTTCGTCCACAAAACTCTGTGTTACCTGCTTGTCGCTTTCTAAGGTTTTTATCCCTTTTGCTTGCAAGGGCATATCCGAAACCAATAGCAAAGCCCCGGTCGGAATGCTGTTATGAAAACCCACTGAAAATAAAGTAGCTGTCTCCATTTCAATAGCCCTGGCACGGGTACTGATCAAATACTTTTTAAATGCCTCATCCCACTCCCACACACGCCGGTTAGTTGTATAAACCGTTCCGGTCCAGTAATCTTTGCCAAAATCGCGTATATTGGATGATACTGCACGCTGAAGATTAAAAGCCGGTAAAGCTGGAATTTCAGGCGGAAAATAATCGTTGGAGGTTCCTTCTCCGCGGATGGCTGCACTGGGTAAAATATAATCTCCGGTTTTGTTTTTATTATTTAACCCGCCACATTTTCCCAGAAATAATACTGCTTTCGGACGAATGGCTGACAGTACGTCCATGATCAGCGCTGCGTTTGGACTACCCATCCCAAAGTTGATGATGGTGATGCCATTGGCAGATGCATTGAGCATAGTAGCATCTCTGCCCAAAACCGGCACCTGGTACCATTCTGCAAACTTTTCAACATAAAGGTTGAAATTTGTCAGCAGGATATAATCTGTAAACTCTTCTAAGGGTCGTTTGGTATAACGTGGCAACCAGTTTTCAACTATGGCTTGTTTGGTTTTCATGCGATTTGACTATAATATGTGATAGTAACTGAAACATTTCACAACAAAGTATTATTTCAAGCTATATTTGTACATTTGCAATGAAAATGCTTACAAAAATACGAAAAATGTGGCAACTAAATTTACCTTCCTATCAATTCAACATAAAAAAAGAAGCAGAAAAACTATTCATCTTTGATACTCAACGGAAAAGGTTTGTTAGTTTGACACCGGAAGAATGGGTCAGACAGAACTTCATCCGTTATATGATTGAAGAAAAGCACTTTCCGGCTGCTTTGATAGCCATTGAGACTCAGATAATAGTCAACTCCATGAAAAAAAGATGCGACGGGATTGTCTATGACAGACAAATGCAACCACATATCATTTTGGAATTCAAGGCTCCGACCGTTGAAATAACGGAAGAAACCTTCAATCAGGTTGCAGTATATAATTACAAGCTACAAGTGGATATGTTCATTTTGAGCAATGGGTTGCAGCACTTTTTCTGTAAAAGAAATACTGATGGTGCCGGCTATATCATTAACACTGAAATACCGGATTATAGAGATTTATTAACTGCTAATTTGTAAGAGATTACAGGTTAACCTTCGATAGTCATGGCACCAATAATATCGTATATACTGTTGAATTTATGGCGATTCAGGTAATCTTCAATACCCTCCAAAACCTTCATACTTACTGTAGGATCAATAAAATTGGCTGTCCCGATTTGCACGGCAGATGCGCCGGCTAAGAAAAACTCAATGGCATCACGGGCATTCATGATACCTCCCATCCCCACAACCGGTATTTTTACCTCCTGAGCTACTTGCCACACCATACGCAAGGCAACGGGCTTAATAGCAGGACCGGATAAACCGCCAGTAACGGTTGATAGTATAGGTTTTCTGCTTTCAGCATCTATGGCCATACCTAGCAAAGTATTGATTAGCGAAATTGAGTCAGCACCCTCATCTTCTACTGCTCGGGCAATTTCGGTAATGAAAGTTACATTAGGTGAAAGTTTTACCATTAATTCCTTGGAATAGACCTTGCGAACTTCCCGAACCACAGTTGCAGCTGCCGGGCAAGAAACACCGAAAGCCATTCCGCCTTCCTTTACATTTGGACAAGAAATATTGAGTTCAATGCCCGGAATTCTATCCAAATCATTGACTTTTTCGGCCACTTCTATGTACTCTTCCACGGTAGAACCATTGACATTCACAAAAATATTGGTATTCACATTTTTAATCTCAGGATAGATGTGTTTGATGAAGTGATCAATTCCCCTATTCTGCAGTCCCACAGCGTTTAACATGCCTGAAGGAGTTTCTGCCATGCGCGGATATGCGTTTCCTTCCCTTTTGCGAAGCGTGATTCCCTTCACAACAATACACCCTATTCGTGAGATATCAAAGAAGTCTGAATACTCCGTACCATAACCAAAAGTGCCGGAAGCGGTCATGACCGGATTTTTCAATTGTAATTTGCCTAATTTTACTTTTAAATCTGCCATTTCAATTTTGTAATATTAAAAACAGGACCTTCGGTACACACACATAAATTGCCATCAACTGTATCGGTTACACAGCACAGGCAAGTTCCGAATCCGCAAGCCATCATATTCTCCAGGGAGACTTCACATGCAATATTCCTTTTGTGAGCATAGGATGCCACCGCTTGCATCATGGGAGTAGGACCGCAAGTGTAAATCATGTCAAATTGCTTTTTTTGCAATAATGAATGCTGGGTTACATAGCCTTTTTCACCCATTGAGCCGTCTTCGGTAGTAATATACACTTCACCGTACCGCTTAAACTCATTTAATTGGACCATATTCGCCTCCGACCTGCCGCCAAGTAGAAAATCACAGCGATAACCCAGATCGTTCAAATACGCGCCTAAAAACAGCATTGGAGCAAATCCTACTCCTCCTCCTATCAACAGCAAACGCGCATTTTTATCTTCAGGAATGGAAAAAGTGTTGCCAAGTGGCAAAATTAAGTTTAAAGTATCGCCAACTTGCACTTCCGACAATTTACGTGTACCATCGCCTACAATCTGGATTAATAACCAAAGTTCATTAAGCTCTTTATCGTAAAAATTGACGGAAATCGGGCGTCTGAGAAAAGTGGTAGGAGAATTTTCAACCTTTATTTCCACAAACTGACCGGGCAGTATATGGGGGAGCTTGTCGTTGGAAGTGAGCTTTAAAACAAAATAATCCTCGTTTATGTGCTCATTCTCTTTGACAATCAAATCTAATATGAATTTCTTCATTATTAATGAAATAAATTGTTAGAATACAGTAATTCCAAGGCGGTGTTTTGAGATAGCCCTAATCATGAATTACTTTGCAAAAATACAACAATTATTTAGATTCGAATTCCTGAAAAGTATGGTCGGAGAAATATAATATGATTTTGGTTACTTTTTTATCCTCTGATTGTGGATGAGTACGTTGAGATGCGGAAGTTTGATCTGATTTTTGGACGGACTGACTATCGTTCTGACTGGTGTTCTGATCTGTTGGATATGTTCTAAAATAAGGAGCCTCAGGCGTTGACTTCACCGTTTTCTTCTCGCTTGTATCTACATCATCACCCGGAATGTTCGTTGTAAATGGAGGATAATCTTCTGTTTTAGAGGATGTTTGATCAATACTATCAAACAAATTAGGGTTTGTAGGTTGTGATATTTTCCTAAGCATACTGCTATGACCGAAAATAAGCCAGTCAGGATCAATCTCAGGAAATCTTCTCAGGATTTTTTTAATCACATCTAAACTGGGGCGGTTGCGACCATTAAGTATGTGAGAAAGGGTAGAATTTTGAATTCCAATCTCTTGTGCAAACTGTCCGTCTGCCATTTCAAACGTCTGAATGATTTTCTCAATACGTGATTTGTCTGTCATGATGAAGATTATTGTGAATTTTACAAGATAGAAAACAGCTTTACAAATGTAACAACATAAATTCACATAAACAAACTTCACAAACGTGAATAACAATTCTTTAAATTACATATGTAAACATAAGTGTGATTTCAAATAAGTGCATAATAAATCACTTTAATTTAAATAGAACAGGTACTTGTCCTAAAATATAGTTTCGATGGCGATTATTAACTGATATCCCTCTATTTATGGTTAATTAAATAAATCTCAATAAACTACCATGAATATCAATAACACAATCAAATAAGGCGGGATATTTAATCAATATAAGTAAGTTAAAGTGTTTATTCATATTCATATGTATAATATATCTGATTTTTAGAAAGATGACGATTTAAAATTTAAATTTATAGCTATATTCTTTAATTATTTTATTTTTGTAAAATTTAATTGAAGTTTAAATTTAGATTAATTCTATAACTGACTGGCTGTTCAATAGATATGTTTATATTATTCACGAATGTTGTTGATTCTTTCTGTGTGTTGTTGTGAACAATTTGGTTTCAGTTTTGTGAAAAATATAGCAAGATTTTTGAATTATTTATGTAATATTTTGAATTCACAATCATAATGTATGCGGTATTTTTTACTTAAGTGAATAGTTAATCTGGTTACTTTGATTAGATTAGATTAAATAAAAAATGTCCGAGAGTTTCCTCCCGGACATTTTAAATTTTAAAATCTAATAAAATAATATTGATTTTTCCTGCTCTACTCTATTCTGTGATTTCTGGTGCTACACCGGCTAATTGCTGATCAACTAAAATGCGTCCACAGTATTCACAAACAATGATTTTCTTTCTCAATCTGATATCCAATTGTTTTTGTGCAGGAATTTTATTGAAGCAGCCTCCACAGGCATCACGGTTGATATAGACTACAGCTAAACCGTTGCGGGCATTCTTTCTGATGCGTTTAAAGGCGGTCAATAGTCTCGGCTCTATTTTCGCTTCAATTTTTTTAGCTGTTTCACGCAGCTTTTCTTCTTCTTGTTTAGTTTCTGTAACTATTTCGTCCAACTCTCCCCTTTTGGCTTCAAGGTCTGATTTCCTTTCAGCAAGCTGAGTTGTAGTAGTTTTCTGTTCTTCTGTTTTAGTTTCCTTCAGCGCTTTGTATTCCCGAATGTGCTTTTCGCACAATTCTATTTCAAGATTCTGATATTCAATTTCTTTCTCAAGATTTTCATGCTCACGATTATTCCTCACA
>JAAYQF010000140.1 GCA_012519425.1 Bacteroidales bacterium
TCCTGACTTGTACCCTTTTTTCTATTCCAAAAAATAAATCATAGATTTTCAGTCAGTTACGATTTTATTTTAGTATATTTACCGCACTAATTTGGTTTTTATGTTAAAGATTAGAGTTATTCATACAGCATCTAAGGCTCGGGCAGTACAAGCGGTAAGATATCACAATAACAGACGAGTAATCGTTAAGCATTTTGGTTCATGTCATTCCGATGAGGAATTAGAGAGAATGCTTTTTTCGGCTAGGGAATGGATCAAAGATTACGTGGGGCAGACTTCTATTTTTCCCGAAGACAACCCGAACATGACACTTCGCTTAGACCAATGCATTTTCTTGGGCGTACACTATAAGTTTTTTTACGATCTGGTAGAGTCCATTCAAAGAGAAATTGGTTTTGAAACGCTCACGCATCCCCTTTTAAGTGATCTGGTGAAGGTTCGTATCTTCGAACCGGCTTCAAAACTTCGCTCCATTGATTTGTTAGAGGAGTACTTTGGTGTGAAACACCACCGGAAGAATTACTACCGCATTGTTCCCGGTTGGCTTAACCTAAAAGACGGGGTAGAGGAAGTGGTGGTTGAGTTCGCTAGAAGGCGATATGATTTCCATTTTGACATCGTCTTCTATGATGTGACCACATTATACTTTGAAACTTTCGAGGAAGATGAGTTGCGCAAAAACGGTTTCTCGAAAGATAATAAATCACAACAACCGCAGATATTGGTGGCTTTGATGGTCACAAGAGAAGGTTTCCCGATTGCTTATGAGGTTTTTCCGGGCAACACCTTCGAGGGACACACCATTCTCCCGCTGGTGAGGGCTTTCATCCAAAAGCATTCGGTTAAATCATTCACTGTGGTGGCAGATGCTGCCATGATAAGCCAAGCAAATATTGAAAAGTTGGTAAAAAACGATGTGAATTACATTGTTGGAGCCCGGTTGGGCAATTTGCCCAACGAGATGATTGAGCAAATAGACAGGCAAATCAATCGTGAGGATGGTCACAGCATACGTTTAAAGAGCAGTAATGGTTACTTGATTTGCAGTTATTCATCCGCCCGATATCGAAAGGAGAAATACGAAATGGAGAAACAGATTGAAAGGGCGAAAGCCGCACTGAAAGTACCATCAATGATTAAAAAACTAAAGTTCATCAAATCAACGAGTGAAAACACACAGCTCAATGTAGCCTTGATTGAAAAGACGAGCAAACTTTTAGGAATAAAGGGTTATTACACGAACTTGGAAGAAGACACGGTAAGCAATCAAGCTGTTGTCGAACGTTATCACGAACTTTACCGCATTGAACAAGCATTTAGAATATCGAAAAGCGATTTACAGACCCGTCCCGTTTTTCATTACAAGGAAGAACCGATAAAACTGCATATCTTGATATGCTTTATGGCTCTAGTGGTATCGAAACATGTAGAGTTGATCACGGGAGACTCTATAAAGAAATTTATAACAGAGTGTAAAAAGATAACCGATGCGAGGATATTAAATCAAATAACCGGAAAAGAAATTACAATGAGAACCAAATTGAGTCCAACGGCGAAAAGTTATGAAGCTAAATTGTTTTCACCGCACTAAAAGGTACAAGTCAGGA
>JAAYQF010000029.1 GCA_012519425.1 Bacteroidales bacterium
ACCTGGAGCAGTAGCCAAGAGATTGTTGTTGGAATTTGGATTTTTAGAGAGAGAGGTGCAAGTTTCTGCTTTGACTGTTGAGTCTGAGAACAGACATCAGTATTCAAACGAGTTTATTGCTTTGGTCAAGGACTTTTATCTAAAATTATAACAGTTATATTACAACAGCGCTTTTACTTTTTCTTCTAATACAGCTTTTGGAGCTGCTCCAACTTGCTTGTCAACTACTTGCCCATCTTTTATAAATAATACGGTCGGTATATTCCGAATGCCATATTCAATGGGAGTATCTACGTGATCGTCAACATTCATTTTGCCGATTTGAACTTTTCCTTCATATTCTTTTGAAAGTTCTTCGATGCTGGGTCCAACCATTCGGCAGGGGCCGCACCATTCTGCCCAGAAGTCAATAACTACCGGTTTTCCGGAATTAACAATACCCTTAATGTTGTCATCTGTGAATTCTAATGCCATTTTTTTTATTTTAAATAGTTAATTTTTTGATATCATTTAAATTTTTCATGTGCAAAATTAAGAGAAAATAATCAGGATATGAAATAAAAACGAATTGATTTAGTTGATGCCGTTATTGAAATATTCTATTTAATTTAATTCCACATGAAAATCAATTTTCCCTGCTTCTTTGTTAGTCTTAAGAAATTTATAAAACTCTTTGTTTATGGTAGTTCTATGTTGGCGGGCAAATAATTTCACCTTGCTTTGGGAAGATAGGTCTATGACGTTGAAGTAAACGTCTACGCTTCCTTTGTTACGGATGATCATCTCACTTAAATCTATGGCTAAGGATTCATCCAACTCTTCGATAGGGAAGGAAATCGTCAAAGATTTGATCAGTTTATCTTTTAAACCGTTCATGATATCAATTTTCTGAATTTTTACTTCCGGAACAACTGGTGCGTTTGGGTCTATATCTCTGTTGTTGCCGTAGTCAGCACCTTTTCTCTGCACTGTACCCGAAATCAACAAGTATAGATCTTTAATCATGTACTTGCTAAACTCTATATAGTTATTGCCGAACAAAGGAAACTCGAAAGCACCCTCATAATCTTCTAAAGTAAAAATTCCGTAGGGATTACCCGTTTTGGTGGTGCCGGATCGGATGGCTGTAACCATACCACCAATTTTAAATTGTTTGCCCATCAAAGGCATCAGATCTTTTAAATCTTGTGTAGTGGTGTTGCTGATGTGATTGATTTCGAATTCGTAGTCATCCAAAGGATGTGCTGAAAGATACATGCCAATGTATTCGCGCTCTTTGTTTAGTTTTTCCAAAGGCGACCAATCGGGTGCATATGGAATTTCAGGTTTAACGATCTCAATTGCGTCAAAGTCACCAAAAAGGGAAATTTGATTGGCAGCCTGATCGGCCTGGTATTTATTCCCATAACGCATGATGCTTTCAATAACCATTTCACCCTTGTCGTTTTCAACAAAGAATTGTTCTCTTTTGATATCTGTAAATTCGTCGAAGGCACCGGCATAAACCAAACTTTCTATGGTTTTTTTATTGCATGATGTCAGGTTCACACGTTCAATGAAGTCGAAGAAACTTTTGAATGGGCCGTTGGCTTTTCTTTCTGTAATAATGGCTTCTACTGCTCCTTCACCAACACCTTTGATGCCCCCTAATCCGAAACGAATATTGCCATCGGGTGTAACTGTAAAATTTAAATCACTTTCATTTACGGCGGGTCCGAGCACATTCATACCCATATTGCGGCATTCGTCCATAAACTTTCTGACTTCAGCAATATCGTCTTTGTTGCGGGTTAAGTTTGCCGCTAAGAATTCAGCGGGATAATGGGCTTTCAGATAAGCCGTTTGGTAAGCGATCTGTGAATAACAGGTAGCGTGAGATTTATTGAAGGCATATTTGGCAAATTCTGACCAGTCAGCCCAGATTTGTTGAAGCTTTTCATCCGGGCCGAAACCATTCTTTTTGCAACCTTCCATGAATTTAGCTTCCATTTCAGCCATTTCATCAGCTTTTTTCTTACCCATGGCTTTGCGAAGTGCGTCAGACTCTCCCCGGGTAAATCCGGCTAAATCACGACTGAGCAACATCACCTGTTCTTGGTAAACAGTGATGCCATAAGTGTCTTTCAGTCTTTTCTCCATAATAGGGAAAAGATATTCAATTTGTTCACGACCATGTTTACGGTTGATAAAACGCGGGATGTACTGCATTGGACCCGGTCTGTACAGCGCATTCATGGCTATTAAATCTTCAAATTGAGTAGGCTGAAGTTCTTTGAGGTATTTCTGCATACCGCTTGATTCAAACTGAAAGGTACCTATCGTATTTCCTTTGCTGAAAAGTTCAAAAGTTTTTTTGTCATCGATTGGAATGGCATCAATATCAATATCAATATTGTGTGTTTTTTTAATATTGGATAAAGTTTCCCTGATAATGGATAAGGTCTTTAATCCTAAGAAATCCATTTTAATCAAACCGATTTGTTCAATGACTGAACCCTCGTACTGGGTAACCAGGATTTCTTCATTGGTTTCTTTGTCGATGGCGGTGCTTAGCGGAACGAGATTGATCAGATCGTCGGCACCGATAATAACGCCACAAGCATGAACGCCCGTCTGTCTCACAGTTCCTTCGAGCATTTCCGCATATTTCAGTGTGTCTGACAAATTTGAATCGGAAGAATTTCGTGCAATCTGTAATTCAGGAACGAATTTGACACTGTTGGCAATATTCACTTTCATACCTTTGCTGGTTGTATCGTCCGGGAACCTGTCAGGAATCAATTTGGTCAGGCGTTCCGCTTCCGGTAAAGGCAGTTTTTGTACACGTGCCACGTCTTTGATGGCAGATTTTGTTGCCATCGTTCCGAAGGTAATGATATGAGCCACTCTTTCTCTTCCGTATTTTTCTTTGACATACCGTAGGACCTGTCCGCGACCGTCGTCATCGAAATCAATGTCAATATCCGGCATAGAGATACGATCAGGATTTAGGAAGCGCTCAAACAGCAAATCGTATTTCAAAGGGTCAATATCCGTAATTCTCAAGCAATAAGCAACCACTGATCCCGCAGCTGAACCACGTCCCGGTCCGACTGACACACCCATTTTACGGGCTTCATTGATAAAATCCTGGACGATCAGAAAGTATCCCGGATAACCCATGTCTTTGACTACGTTCAACTCAAAATCTATACGTTCTAAAATTTCTTCACTTAAATCTTCTCCGTAGCGTTTTACAGCACCGTCAAGGGTAATCTTGCGAAGATAATCTGCATCTAATTTCACCCGAATAATTTCTTCATAACCACCAAGTCTGTCAAAATTTTCAGCAAATTCTTTACGTAGTATCTCTTCGCTATATTTTTGCTGATATTCCTCTTCAGTTGCAAAATCTTCAGGTATAGGAAAAATCGGCATCATCGGGTCGGAATCTATACTGTAAAACTCTACTTTATCGGCGATTTCAAGGGAGTTTTCAAGTGCTTCCGGAATATCTCCGAAGATGGCCCACATTTGTTCGGGAGATTTCAGGTATTCCTGTTTGCTATAACGCATGCGGGTGGGATCGTCCAAATCCTTGCCGGTACTCAGGCAAATTAATCTTTCGTGACCTTCACCGTGTTCTTCTTCAATAAAGTGCACATCATTGGTTGCCAATAGTTTCGTGTTGGTCTTTCGGGCTAATTGGATGAGTATTTCATTCTGTCGTTTTTGCTTTTCATAGACTTCTGTATCCGCATTTGGCTTATCCGTCTGATGCAATTGCAATTCCAGGTAAAAATCATCACCAAAAACTTTTTTGTACCAATAAATGGCTTTCTCGGCCTCTTCTAAATCTCCGGTTTCGATCTTACTATGTATTTCTCCGCCTAAGCAGGCCGAAGAAGCAATGATACCTTCGCTATATTGTTCTAATAATGCATGGTCAATGCGTGGACGATAATAAAACCCTTCCAGGTGTCCCAATGACACTAATTTACATAGGTTCTTATAGCCTTTTATATTTTTTGCCAACAGCACCAAATGGTAGCCACTGCGATCTTCTGTGGTTTCCTTGAGAAAACGACTGCGTTTTGCCACATAAGCTTCACAGCCTAAAATGGGCTTGAAACGTTTTTTTTCTAAGGTAGAAATTTGAGCTTGGATGTTTTCTTTTTCTTCGTCGGTAAGCTCGTTTTTTACCAGTTGCTTTTGTAAGGTGTCAATCTCATTGTTGATCGGTTGGTTTTTTTCGCTGGCGTAATTGTAAAACTCTTTGATACCGAACATATTTCCATGATCGGTAAGAGCAATGGCGTTTACGCCTTGTTCAATGGACTTTTCAATCAAACCGGGTATGGTTGACATGCCATCAAGGATTGAATAATGTGAGTGCACATGTAGATGGACGAAAGATTTTGATTGATTATGCTCCATTTTATTGATATATAGGAAACCTTTTTCCGGAAGGATTGGTATAATCAGATGGATTAAAGAAGATTAAACACCCGTGCAAAAGGTAAAATTTGACGGATAAAGATAAGGACTTTTGCCCAAAATAGAGGGAGATAATCAGAAAAAAGTTATTAACAAGACAGGTTTAAAAATTGAATTGGATCAGTTGGTTTTCGATTTCTTTGTCATTTCCTTCGATAATGTGTTTTGCCTGATGATAGTAAGGCTCCCGATGTTTCAGACCGTCTTTGATGAATTGTAATAATTCATCTCCTGATTTATTCTGAAGGATGGGTCTGACTCCTGTTTTGGTCGTTGCCAGTCTGGCAGCCAAATGCTCCGCAGTGAGTTTGAGATAAATAGTGTCTCCGCTGCGGTTCATAAACCCCATATTATCAAAAAAACAAGGTGTTCCACCCCCTGTCCCAATCACCATGTTTTCAAAATCACCCACTTCATGCAAACACTTTCTTTCCATCTTACGAAATTCCGTTTCTCCTTTTTGCTCAAATATCCGGGCGATCGTCAGTTTGTATTTGTTTTCAATATAAGCATCCAAATCGATAAACTCCAGGCCAAGATGATTTGCCAGCATCCTGCCCATGGCAGTCTTGCCCGAACCCATATAACCAATTAAGAAAATGCGTTTCATGTTTGAATAGTTTGCATTTTATAGGTTGAAATTGAGTCCGCCGTGGAAGTTAATGCCGGGCATGGGGTATCCATAGTTAATTTCATATTGCTGGTTGAGAATATTGTGTGCGGAAGCAAACAATTCCAATTGTTTCAGTAGTTTAGCTGAAATTCGCATGTTTAGAAGGGTGTAGTTTTGAGTTTTTTCAGGATTCACAGACACATGTAATTTGTGAATGTGCCGTAAATTCGCATTTACATTCAAGAATTTATACTGGTAGTTCAAGTTGAAATTGACCTGATGACGAGGCGCAGCCAAAATTGGTTTTTTTACGTCGAGAAAAGTATAGTTAGCTGAAGCTTGCCATTGTTTGTTTATGTTGTAACTCGTGGAGAATTCGATTCCTTTGTTTCTGAACTTTCCTGTATTTCGTCGTATGGGAGGCATGGTATTCCTATCAACTTCTATCATATTTTTACCGTCCACCAGGAACAAAGTCAATTCTGTGCGCAGCTTGTGATTCAGGTACGATTGCATCCAACCAAGTTCGTAATTCATCATGCTTTCCGGTTTCAAATCAGGGTTGGGAGCGTAAAGATAGAGCTCCATGACGGTCGGACTACGGAATCCTTTGGATACGGATGTTTTGAAATTGGTAGTCGGGCTTGCCTGAACAGATGCACCTGCCATAGGTACCCACTCGTTACCATAAACAGAATGGTGTTCAAAACGTAACCCACCGTTTAAATCAACAATTTTAAAGATTTTTTGATAAGCTAAAACGTAGCCCGCCAGTTCAGTCACTAAATTGAGTTTGTTTGCTGCCATCCCTGAATTGGCTGTTCCGCCGAACATTTTAGCATCCATTCCGGCAGTAATTTTTGTATCATCACTTATCATATAAGTCTGATACAGCATCAAACCTGAGTTTTGATCTGTTGATTGAAAACCGTCCGACAATATGTGCTTTCCAAAATTATGGTAGAATTTAAAAGAACCGTTCAGTTTCCCGTAACGATTGTCAACCGACAAAGCAGCTTTCCCACGTAAAATATCCACATCAAAATGTGCGGGATTGTGCACAGGTCCACTATCATTGGCAAAGAACTTAGCTATATTAGCATCCGCCGTTATGGACCAATGCGGATTGAATCGGTATCCGGCTTTGATGTATCCATTGCTGATTTTAAAATCTGTACCGGGACGAATACCATCGGTGCGGTCGTGATTGCCTGAAGCGAAAATGCTGAAATTATTTTTGTTATATCCGATAGTACCGGCATATTTTTGTGTATTGTATGAACCGTAGGCTGCTTGTGCTGATACAGAAAGTCCTTCTTTACGTTGTTTCTTTGTGATGAAATTGATGGCTCCGGCCATGGCATTAGAACCATATAAAACAGAAGCCGGTCCTCGGATGACTTCAATTTTTTCTACATCCGAAGCCACGTAAGCATCCGGTAGCGGATGAGCAAATATTCCTTGATATTGCGGGTGGCCGTCAATTAATACCAATACCTGTGTGTTTGGTGAATTGCCTACTCCTCGCATATTGATGATGCCTGAACCCCCGGTTGAAACACCAAAGCCTAAAATATTACGTTCAGTAATAAACACACCGGGGACATATGTGCCGACGATTGATAGTGCATTATAATGCCCACTTCTCTTGATCTCAGTTTCATTGATTTGTGAGACGGATAGAGGAACTAATTCTCTCGAAGTTTCGAATTTGGTTCCGGTAACGACAATTTCTTTCAATTGAACAGAATCTTCTGAAATCTCGTATGCCCAGAGAGTTTGGGAAAAAATCAAGCAAGCCAGGAGTGCTTTTAAGTGTGATTGCATATTGATTATTTTTTTAAGTTTCTAAAATAAATCACAGATGACAAAGTTAAGTAATAAAATGAAAAGATAGAAATTAGGTTGTTTTTTAGTTTATCTTTGTGAGTCTAAGTTTTATTGTTGAAATAACCAGTTGATATGAGTAACTTTCTGAAATGGATAGGCGGGGGCATAGGTTGGGCGTTGGGTGGCCCCATAGGAGCTATTCTTGGTTTTGCCCTGGGTTCCGCTATCGGAGGCAGCTCTACCAAAAAAAAGCAAATTTATACACGCACCACAGAGCAAGACTTTAAAGCGAGTTTGTTGGTGATGATGGCCTGTGTCATGAAAGCGGACGGCAAGGTACAACGCTCCGAATTGAATGTTGTCAAACGTTTTTTAGTTGCCAATTTTGGAGAAGAAGGCGCATTAGAGGCGCTTCAGATGTTGAAGAAAATTTTAGATCAACCAATCAATGAGATGGAGGTTGCTCAGCAAATCAACCGCTATATGAATCATTCAGCTAAGCTGCAATTGGTGCGTTTTCTGTTTGATGTTGCTTATGCCGATGGTCATGTGAATGAAGCTGAATTATTGGTCATTCGGAGGATTTCCGCCATTTTTAATATTAGTAATGCCGAATTTGAGTCGTTGAAAGCGCCTTACATGAAGCATGTAGATGTAAATTGGGCATACAAGGCTTTGGAAATTGAACCTTCAGCATCCAACGACGATATTAAAAAGGCATATCGCAGGATGGCTATGAAATTTCATCCTGATAAAGTGGCCAATCTGGGAGAAGACATTAAAAAGTCAGCTACTGAAAAATTCAGGGCAGTGAATGAAGCTTATGAGCATTTGAAAAAAATACGAAATTTCGTATAAAGCATAAACAAAATGAATAAAAACAATCATGAGTAAATTAGTAACCATTAGAACTTTCCATAGTAATTCAGAGCTTGAGCTTGTTAAAATGTATCTTGAGTCACTCGACATAGCTTGTTTTACACAAGATGAGATATTCAATCGTTTGTATGTACCCAGTGCCATAGGTGGTGCAAAATTAAAAGTCAGAGAGGAGGATGTTGAGCAAGCTGTTGCGTATTTAATGGAAGGAGGATATCTTTCTCCGGAAGATTTAGAACCTTCTGCAGGGATTAAATTTGTGGATAAGTTCCTGGATAAATTTAGAAAAAAGAGCTAATCTTTTCTGGCATGGCAAGAAATCAAATGCAAAACTTAGCGAAGGAAACGGCAATTTATGGCGTTAGCAGTATTTTGGGCAAATTCCTGAATTGGTTGCTGGTACCACTATATACTTATGTGTTGACGGGTTCTGCCGATTATGGTGTGGTTGCCAATTTATATGCATGGACTGCCCTTTTGTTGGTGATACTGACCTACGGCATGGAGACCGGTTTTTTCCGTTTTGCCAATAAGCACAATGAGATTGCAGATAAAGTATATGGAAATACTTTAATCTCTGTCGGTACAACTTCCTTGATTTTTGCCATACTGTGCGTAATCTTTGCGCAACCCATTGCCAATGTGTTGGGTTATGCTAATCATCCTGAATACATTGCCATGTTAGGTGTTGTGGTTGCGATGGATGCTTTCGGTTCCATCCCATTTGCTTATCTGCGCTTTAGTTCCCGCCCCATCAAATTTGCAGCTTTAAAGCTATTGATGATTTTTACCAACATCGCCTTTAACATATTCTTTCTAGTACTTTGCCCCATAATTCATGAAAAAGCCCCGGCATCCATCGCATGGTTTTATAATCCGAACTACGGTGTTGGCTATGTGTTTGTTGCCAATGTAATTCAGACTGTTGTAGTAACACTTGCATTGTTGCCGGAAGTTTTCAAAGCCAGATTCGAATTTGATTTCCCTTTGCTGAAACAGATTTTACGTTATTCTTTGCCTTTATTGATACTTGGCATTGCAGGCATCATGAATCAAACCCTGGATAAGATTATTTTTCCGTTTTTAATTGAAGATCCGGTTTTAGCCAAATCCGAATTAGGCATTTATTCGGCCTGTTTCAAAATATCCATGGTGATGATGATGTTTACACAGGCTTTCCGTTATGCTTATGAGCCCTTTATTTTTGCGCAATACAAAGATAAAAACAGCAAAGCAGCTTATGCGGATGCCATGAAGTTTTTCATCATCTTTTCCTTGTTGATATTTTTAGGAATGATGTTTTACCTGGATATTTTCAAATATATCCTACACAGTGATTATTGGGCAGGTTTGCGCATCATCCCCATTATACTTTTTTCCTATATTTTCCAGGGCGTGTTTTTCAATCTTTCGCTGTGGTATAAGCTGATAGATAAAACTATGTATGGTGCCTGGTTTGCCTTAGCCGGCGCTGTCATCACCATTACCGGCAATATTATTTTTGTTCCCATATTCAGTTATATGGCATCCGCCTGGGTTTCCTTTGCCTGTTACTTTGTGATGATGCTTTTATCTTATTTTTACGGGCAAAAATACATGCCCATTCAGTACGATTTAAAATCTATCGCGTCATATACAGCATTAGCTTTGACCTTGTATGCCGTTAGTCTTTTTGTAAAAACACCATTCGTGGCGTTAAATCTGGCGATTAAAACGCTCTTATTGGCAATATTCGTAATTTATCTTGTAAAAAAAGATTTGCCGTTGAGCAGTATTCCCGTGGTGAGAAAGTTTATGAAGAAAAAAGAATGAGGGAGTATGATCTTTCATGGGATAAACTGCAGGCATATAGATCTAATGAACAGATATTTAGGTGTGGTTTTCAAATTCAATGTCCGTAGGACAAAATGTGATTAACCGCAGGCGTAAGCCTGTGGTGTTGCAGTGAAACATGTACCTACTGCCCGTAGGGCAGTACTTTCTCTATCTGTCATTTTCTTCCAAAATCCGCCGGTATCTCGCCCCAGGCTTCTGTATGCCATTTCAATACCTTGTTAGGGTAGTCGTTTTCGGCTAACCACTGCTCGGCACGGGCAATTAGTTCAAACAGTTTGGCATTGAGAGGGGTGGGTTGTAGTTGTGATTTGGTTTTTTTATTACGTAGCCAGGCAAGAGCTGTTCGACTGTCAGAATAGACGGGTGTAGCTAAATTCTTTTGTTTAAGTAATGCCAAAGCGTGTACGATTGCTAAAAATTCACCGATATTATTGGTGCCGTCTTCATAAGGTCCCTGACGGAATATCAATTGTCCGGTACGGGTATCTACACCCTGATATTCCATAACACCAGGATTGCCGCTGCAAGCTGCATCAACGGAAATGCTTTCTAAATCAGGCTTGCCGTATTCCGCAATCAATGCTTCGCTGGGTACTACTTTTTTTGCATTCTTACCCACGTAATCCCAATAGGATGAATTAAAAGCTTCCCGGGCCTCAGCTTCGGTCACAAATCCTTTGTACTTGGCTTCGGGACAACCATGCACCTGTTCCTTGCATGTTTCCCATGAAGTATAAATGCCCGGTTGCTTGCCTTCCCAGACTACGAAGTATTTATTTTTGGATTTTGCCATATTTATTGTACTTTTGCAACGCTTTATTATTAAGTAATAAGAGGAGGAGGCCCTGTAGTTCAATGGATAGAATGGAAGTTTCCTAAACTTTAGATTCGGGTTCGATTCCCGGCGGGGCTACAAAATCACACCATCCTTCATTTCAATTTTCCTGTCAGACAGAGTAGCCAACGCTTCATCGTGTGTAACTATGATGATTGTTAAACCGAATTGAGCGCGTAAATCAAACAGCAATTGATGCAATTCTTTTTTGTTTTTGGTGTCTAAACTTCCTGATGGTTCGTCAGCCAAAATGATTTTCGGATTGTTGACTAATGCCCGTGCAACCGCAACTCTTTGTTTTTCTCCACCAGATAGTTCGGATGGCTTATGCTCTAATCTGTCACTTAATTGTAGGTGCTCTAAAAGTTCTTTTGCCTTTTGAGCGGCACTTTTTGAGTCTTTCCCGGCTATTAATGCCGGTATCATCACATTCTCAAGTGCCGTAAATTCCGGAAGTAGTTGGTGAAACTGAAAGATAAAGCCTAAATGGAGATTTCTGAATGTTGATTGTTGCTTTTCGTTTAAATGACTGACATCTTGTCCGTCAATCAGAACTAATCCTTGATCGGGATTGTCTATGGTACCAAGAATTTGCAATAGGGTTGTTTTTCCGGCTCCGCTGGGACCGACAACAGCTACTATTTCTCCTTGTTCAACTTTGAGATTGACACCTTTTAGCACATGCAACTCATCGAAACTTTTGTGAATGTTGATTGCTTCAATCATATCTGAAAATATTTGTCAGCAAAGTTAAGCATAAATGTCGTTATTCGTTGATAAATGTGCTACTTTTGCTACAAATTTGTTTTGTATGCAGGAGTTGAAAGACTTCGGAAAGATTGAATTTGTTCGCAATAAGAGGGCTAAACGTGTTTCGGTTAAAATTAAATCGGACGGCCTGAAAGTTAGCATGCCGCATCATGTTAGCAAATCTTATGTGATAGATTTTATTCTTTCAAAGAAGAACGAAATCTTCAGGAAGCAGCAAAAAATTCAGAAAAAGAAATTAAAACTACAAATCACTCCTGATAATAACATTCAGACGCTTACCTTTTCTGTTAAAGTTGTACCTGCAAACCGACAAGATTTGTTCTTTTCTCTTCAAGATAAAGTATTGAGCATTGAAGTGCCTCGGGACGTAGACATGTTGTCAGATGAAGTTCAGGAAGCATGCTGGGAAGGAGTCAATCATTTTTTAAAAAAGGAAGCCAAAAGGGTGTTGACGCAACGTGTTTTTGAGTTGGCTAAACAGTATAATTTCAAGGTGTTGGATGTAAAAATACAATCCAGTAAGACGAGATGGGGGAGTTGTTCACAAAAACGGAATATTAATTTGTCGTTTTACTTGATGTTATTGCCCATGCATTTGATAGATTACGTGATTTTACACGAGTTGTGCCATACCCGTGAAATGAATCATGGAGTTGCTTTCTGGAAGTTAATGGACCAAGTAACTAATAATCAAAGCAACGCGCTCAAGAAAGAATTGAAAAAATACGAGATACCATAAAAAAAGAAGCAAAATTAGGGGCTGTTTCAAAAGTAAATATTCATCAAGCCTACTCTTAAATTTGAATTTATTTAATGAACATTTCTTTATAAAAACAAGATGGGTTGTCTCACGACAACCCAATCCTTTTTTGTTAACCTTAAATCTAATACTATGAAAAAATCACGGCATAAATATACGGTGATTCAATCTTATTCGCAAATGTTTTAGCCAAAAAGCCTCAATAATTAGAAATTTTTAATGTTTTTCTGAAGATATATCCCCTAAGCATGGTAGCATAATGCAAGATATTTAGACAACTTTAACCAATGAGTATTTAGTGTTTTGTTTGTATGAACGGGTATGAAACTTCATCACATGAAATATAAATACATATTTCAATTTGAATTAACCATGCCTTTAGAAGCTGTTTAACTGAATTTTTTGTATTTTTGTCGTTTGTTAAAAGCACATAATCATATGAAGAATTTTAAGCGTACTACCGTTACAACTGCTCTTCCTTATGCCAATGGTCCCATTCACATAGGGCATTTGGCAGGTGTTTATGTTCCGGCCGATATTTACGTGCGTTACCTTCGTTTGAAAGGTGAGGATGTTTTATTTATCGGAGGATCGGACGAACATGGGGTTCCTATTACGTTAACGGCGAGGAAAGAAGGGGTTACTCCGCAAGATATTGTCGATCGGTATCATGATATGATAAAGAAATCTTTTGAAACTTTTGGAATTTCTTTTGACATATACTCTCGCACAACCTCTTCCACTCACCGGGTACTGGCTTCGGAAATATTTAAAACTATTTATGACAAAGGCGGTTTCATTGAAAAAAGTTCAGAACAGTACTATGATGAAAAGGCGCAACAGTTTTTGGCCGATCGCTATATCACCGGCAAATGCCCACATTGCGGCAATGAGCATGCTTATGGCGATCAGTGCGAATCTTGCGGTACATCATTGAGTCCGGATGATTTGATCAACCCACAATCGACCATCAGTGGCAGTGTGCCGGTAAAGCGTGAAACCAAACATTGGTACTTGCCTTTGGATCAACATGAAGCATGGCTACGTCAATGGATTTTGGAAGAACATAAGGAGTGGAAACCCAATGTGTACGGACAGTGCAAAAGTTGGTTAGATATGGGTTTACAACCACGTGCCGTCAGTCGCGATTTGGATTGGGGTATCCCCGTTCCTGTGGAAGGTGCTGAGGGTAAGGTGCTTTATGTTTGGTTTGATGCGCCAATTGGTTATATCTCCAACACGAAAGAATTGTTACCCGACGATTGGGAAAAATGGTGGAAAGATGAGGACACGCGTTTGCTTCACTTTATCGGAAAAGACAATATTGTGTTTCATTGTATTGTTTTTCCGGCAATGCTGAAGGCTGAGGGGAGTTATATCTTGCCGGATAATGTGCCTGCCAATGAGTTTATGAATTTAGAGGGCGATAAGATATCGACTTCCCGTAATTGGGCGGTGTGGTTGCATGAATATTTGCAAGAATTCTCCGATAAACAGGATGTATTGCGTTATGTGCTGACTGCCAATGCGCCGGAAACCAAGGATAATGATTTCACCTGGAAAGATTTTCAGGCAAGAAACAATAACGAATTGGTAGCTATTTACGGGAATTTTATCAACCGGGCTTTGGTGTTGACACATAAATACTTCGAAGGCAGAGTACCTAAAATAAGCGCATTGACCGATTATGACAAGCAAACCTTGGATGAGTTTAAAAATGTAAAAGCTAAAGTTGAAAATTTGCTCGATCATTTTAAATTCCGGGAAGCTCAGAAAGAGGCCATGAATTTGGCACGTATAGGTAATAAATATTTAGCTGATACCGAGCCCTGGAAGTTGGCAAAAACCGATATGAACAGGGTAGGAACTATCCTCAATTTAAGTTTGCAGATAGCAGCAAATTTGGCCATTGCTTTTGAGCCTTTCTTACCGTTCTCATCGAAAAAGTTACGTGATTTACTCAATTTAGAATCATTTGACTGGGATGAATTAGGTCGGATTGACTTATTGGAAGAAGGTTTACAATTGAAAAAGCCGGAGCTTCTATTTGAAAAAATTGAAGATGAAGTTATTGAAGCGCAAATTCAAAAACTATTGGATACAAAAAAGTCCAATGAATTGGCTACTTGGAAGCCCGAAGACATTAAGGAAAATGTTAGTTTTGATGAATTTATGAAAATGGATATTCGGGTAGGTACGGTGCTGGATTGTCAAAAAGTACCGAAAGCCGATAAATTGTTGCAGTTCCGCATTGATGATGGTTTGAAGGGGCGTACCATCCTTTCCGGTATTGCTGAGTATTATCCTAATCCGGCTGATCTTATTGGCAAACAAGTACTTTTCATAGCCAACTTTCCGCCCAGAAAGCTGCGGGGAATAGACAGTGAAGGGATGATTTTATCGGCTGAGAATCCGGATGGTAGTTTGACTGTTATACAACCTGGAGTGCTGCTAAGCAATGGTTCAAAAGTGGTATGAGAATAATTCATGGTCATTATGCAGCAGGAAGATGGTTTTTAACCCTAGAGCTTCATTATTTTATGTATTTGGTTTTGAAAAAATCCGGCTTGCTTTTATAAAATTATTTGACATATTGTAACACTCTCTTGATGTTTTGCATCTTCTGTACAATTGAAAATTTTTAGAATTTGATATTTAATATTTTTTACCCGATTTTATTCACCAAATTAATTAAATCAGTATGAAAAGGAAATCGTTATTTTTGTTCTTGGGTCTAACAGCAATGTTGGCCTTTAATGCTTGCGAACCTAAACCAGATTTGGATTTAGATAAAAAGCTTGAATTTTCCCCTCTTCCCGTTGAACAACAAAAACAAAAAATTGAAGGCAATGCTCTTGAGTTTGTTGAGCATATGGAAGATTTGTTAGAAACACCTGCCGTAAATGCTATCGAAAATTTTGCGGTAGCCTTTGAAGGTGGTCCAAATGGACGAATGTATGCACCTCTACGTGCTATTGCCACAGATATACGAAATGGAAAATCCAATGTCCTTGCCGGATTGGAAAGACAAATGAAAGTCATTCAAGATGATTACGATGAAGGTGAAGGTATCGTGTTCGGTGAATATGTTTATAACTTTGACACTAAAGAATTTGATTTAAAACAGGAGTTAGAAAATAAGGCCATTTTCCGATTGCCGGCATCACCGGAAGCAATGGAAAATAAAGATAACAATGGTCTTATCTCTTTCGAATTCACTGAATCTAAAATATTAATACCTGATAGTGATGATGATGATGAGGGAGTATATTATCCTGCAAGTGCTAAATTATCTATTAAGGTTGATGGTAAAACTGTTTTGAAGGCTTCATTTACAGGAAAATATTTTGATGATGGTATGCCTAAGGAGGTGAAGCAAAAACTTGAAATTGATGATTTTAGCTGGGAAGCAAAAGCTAGTAATGATAAGAAAGAAATGTCTGCGGAATATGCGTTCAAAAAAGGCACAAAATCTCTGATAAAACTAGCTGCTGAAACGACCGGTAAATTTAGTTTTGAAGATATTGATGATTCTGATGACCCGGATGATGTTGTCGATAAAATTGCTATAAATTGCCAGGTAATGAATATCGCTATTAAAGCCGGTATAGCTGATGTGAAGGGATTCGCAGAGGCAATGGATGATATAGATTGGGAATCGTTATCAGAAGAAGTTGTTGCAGGACAAGAAGTTGCCATCATGAATCAATACATCGTGGGATATGGTTACTTTACAGATGACGATGTGAAATTTGCCGGTGTGGATTTTTATGTAGAAGAGATAGAATATGAATATCCGGTATGGGATTATCAAGGAGATATATATTACGAAACATACATATACTATGAGGTAATGCCTCGTTTCGTATTAAGCGATGGTTCAAAAATGAGACTTGAGGAGTATGTGAATTCCGGATTTGAGGAATTGTTTGAAAAAATCGAGGAAATAGTGGAAAACTACTTCGATTGATAAGCCAAATATTAACTTCAGTAAAAGGAGGGAGCAGTATTTGCTCCCTTTTTTTGTAAAAAAACCATCCCTCCTTTCGGATCGACCTTGCCTGGTGAGCCAAAAAACAATTGAGCGCAAGTTTTTTGAGCAAGGCAGGCACAGTCTTGATTTTTTGGTACTTTTTTATCAAGAAAAAAGTACAGGGGGAAAAGTGAAGTTGATAATCCTTATTGAATAATAATTCTTTTCGTTTGCACAGCACACCCATACCAAATCCCAAAACCGGGCTCAGTAATATTAGAACTTAAAGGTTTGATCTCGTTGATGGAAATATTACCTGCTATAATGGAAAACATGGTCAGGTCTTTAAAAAACCGGGTTGTAGTGCTATCGATTGCTATTACTTTTATGTCAACAGCATCTCCTACGGCAAAATACTTTCCTTCTGTAAAAGACGAGTCGTTTTTATTAGGAAGCGGACTCAGTGTGAATTTTTGCAAACCATCCAAGCTAAGATCACTGTTAAAAACTATTGGGGTTTCAATATAACGTTTATCTTTACTTTTCCTGGTGTAAATACGATAGGCATTCTTTCGGTCCTTGTCGATATTGATCGCCACTGATAGCGTGCGTAAGCTGTCAACAGAGGCAGGTTCAATATAGACTGAGTCTATTTGAAAATCCAGAGGGATGGTGGTCTGTGATTTTATGGCATGTTCTCCTCTGTATTCCTCACCATATTCCACTTTTAAATAATAGGTTTTTCCTGTTTGTCCCTTTATTTCTGTTCCAAAATAAACATACGGAGGGAAACGCTCCACATCCCATTTTGAAGTGAGTATTTCCTCCACATTTCCGTCACTGACGGTCACTTTGGCATGCCGAATTACTTTATCTCTGATGGTCGTGCTGTCAACTGATTCTGACAAGGGTACATTCAAGGACAGATAAACTTGCGGATATTTACCGGATTCAATTTTACCTTCCACGATTATTTTCTCCGTGTAACCCTTTGACGTATAATCTATATCAGGATAACATCCTGCAAGTAAAATCAACACCCCAAACAACAGGATGTATGGATTGTGTATGTTTATTTTAAATGAAAAGTCCATGAGATAGAGGGTAATATAGGTGTAAGATAAGTCATAGCGATTTTATAATTATAGTTGTTTTCTTCTGTTTTGGTACTGTAGTGTACTTCAAAGGGGTTAGCCCTGTTGTACAAATTATAAATGGACAGATTCAATTCGGAATCTATGTTTTGCCACCGGGGTAATTTGTAGGTTAAAGATACGTCCAATCGGTGATAATCCGGCATTTTAAATGCGTTATAACCGCTGAATTCCAGCACTACTTTGTCATCTATGATGTACCAACTTCTGGGCAGATTTAATCTGTTCCCGGTGGCATATACAAAAGTAGCACTTACATTCCACTGAGGGGTGATGTTATACATGACTATTGTAGATAGATCATGTCTCCTGTCATTGCTTGCCAAATAGCGTTTTCCATCGTTGATATCATCGAATTGTCTGTAGTTCCAACCCAAGGTATAATTGATCCAACCGGCTATTTTTCCGAAATTTTTGCGCAGCATAAGTTCGGTGCCATAAGCGTGACCCTTTCCGGCATACATCAGTTGCTCAATAGCTGTTACAGAAAACAGATCGCTCAAGGTTCCTCCGTATTCCAATAAGTTGGAAAAAGATTTATAATATGCTTCTGCACTAACTTCCCAATGGTTGCTATACAGGCTTCTGAAGTATCCCCCGGAGAAATGCCAGAGCGAGGAGGGTCGAGTGACAGATGAAGCTGCTACAAAAATTTCAATGGGTAAACCGAAATTAATCAGCTGAACTCTGTTGTTGTATTGATAGTGCTTGCCGGCAGAAAGTTTAATAGAAGATTTATCATCTAACATCAAACGGCCCGATAACCGAGGTTCTAATCCAAAGTAAGATTTTGCCTTATCAATCGCACTTGGTTCAGAATCTTCCGATGAAGTATAAGTTTGAAGTTTATGGTATAAAGAGGTTCGGACACCCGCATTCAAGAGCAAGGGACCCATTTCCCATTCATCACGTAAATAAACGGCACCGGAAAAGAATCGATTATATCGAAAATTTGTTTGTAAACCATCATTGCTTTCGGTCCTGATGGTAATGGGCAGTTGTTTTTCGAAAGATGCCTCCAGGCCTGTTTTGACATTATGTTTTCCGGCCAAATAAATAAAGTCAGTTTTGTAATTATAAGATTTTTTATCAGTATTGATGCGATAATCATTGGCCAGCCAATTCATTGTAGAGTTTAAATCGAAACCTGAAAAATTCAGATAATGCAACATACTAAATTGATTGGAGAACACATGGCTTAATTGCATCCCCAGCACGTGGTTACCCCATCGGCTAGAATTGCCTTCAAAAGAGAATTGAGATAATTCTGCTATTTGAATCATGTCTTGTCCTCTGTAATAATGTGCGGATAATTTAGTGCCTGCACCAAAATAATAGTTAAAACCAGCATTAACATCGTAATATTCAAAACTATTTTGTGTCAATTGGGGGTCAACGCCCAATTTCAATAACAGGGGCATAACGACATATTGGATATAACTGGCGCGTGCAGCGGCGTAATACGAAAGTTGGTTGCCAATATGGGATTTAAGAGATAAACGGGATGCAATGAGCCCGATATTTCCACTTAATTCAGTGTTAAGTGGGGGATTAACAAAATTTTTGACATCAATTACAGAGGATAGTCGACCACCATATTCAGCAGGAATACCTGCTTTAAGATATTGCATTTGATCGATTAAATCGGGATTAAACACTGAAAATAAACCAAGAATATGGGTGGGGTTTTCAACTGGAGATCCATTCAACAAAATTAAATTCTGATCATTCTCTCCCCCTCTTACGTGAATATTGGCGCTGGCATCACTTGCTTGCGAGATACCGCCCATGTATTGCAAAGCTTTAAACGGATCTGAATCTCCCAGGATAGAAGGCAGCTTCTTTAATTTAGGGACATCGATAAAAACACCGCCTGAACTAGATTTGATGTTGGATAATGGATTTTTGGAACTGACTTCAATTTCGGGTATTTCCTGTACTTTATGCACGATGGAATTGCTGTCCGTTGTATCTTTCAGCACCTGGTACCTTGCCTGTGCAAATCCTATTGCACAAAAAAGAAACATTGAAAATGTAAGAAAACACCTTATCATATTCTTTAAAAGATGTGCAAAGTTAAGTAAAAACGGCGAAATTAATGTAGTTAGTAGTTGGTAGTTAGTGGTTTTTAGAAGTTAATGAAGTTTTTTTAGTAGTTAGTAGATAGTAGTTAGTAGTTGTATGGAAGTTATGGAAGTTATGGAAGTTAGGGAAGTTACGAGTTCCGGGGTGCGGGGTCTGGTTTGTTCATCGTTCTCCGTTCAACAATTCAACGATTCAACATTCACATTCAATATTAAACAGTCAAACAGTTGAACAGTTCATCAACTCGTTCTTCGTTAATTTGTCTTTGTTCTTTGCTCTTGTTAATAACTTTTTAGCTAAGTTTTTTATTTAATAGTAATTAATACCGTATTTTTGCAAAAAAATCTTTATGAGACGTATCTTTTCTGCTCCTGAAGATGATTTCAACGAATCGGTAAAGCGTTATGAAGCATTTCTTTCCAATCATGACGGCACGTCAGGATATTTTGATGTGGAAGAGCTTGAAGATATCGTTGATTATTATTTGAGAAGCGGACGAACTAAAGACAGCTCGGGAGCCTTAGAATTTGGATTGAAATTGCATCCCAATAATTTTGCTTTGAGGATCAAAAGGGCCAAAATTTATTTGGCCACCGGTGATACTCACAAGGCATATAGCATCCTCGAATCATTGGGAGTGCAAGATGATTACGAGTTGAATTTGCTGAAAATTGAAGCGCTTCGGAAGCTTGAAAGGAGGGAAGAAGCCCACAGACTTTGTGAACACTTGATAGAGAAAGAAGGTGAGGATGTGGATCAGGTTTGTTTGGATATTGCTTATATTTTCCTTACTGATTATGACATTAATTCGGCTTTTCAATACTTAAAGCGTGGTGTGGCTCACAATCCTGATAATGAAGAGTTGTTGTTTGAGTTAGCTTTTTGTTATGAACATCTTAATGAACATGCAAAGGCCATTCGTACTTACAATCACATTCTCACCAAAGATCCCTATGCCGGTGAAGCGTGGTTTAATCTCGGGCAAATCTATTTTACCCACCAAAAGTTTCAACATGCGCTTGATGCTTTTGAGTATGCCAGGGTGATTAATCCGGACGATTCACTGACTTGCCTGCAAAAGGCTCACACACACTTTCAAATGCAGCAATACGACGATGCTTTGGATGAGTTTTTTGCTTTTGAAGAACTGACGGGAGATAGTGGCCAAACCTATCCTTATATCGGTGAATGTTATGAAAGATTGGAAAGGTATCAGGACGCCATCACTTTTTACCAAAAGGCTTTGGATAAAGACAAGGATAATTATGATGCTTTGATTGGGATTACTGTCTGCTTGATGGAGCAAGATCTTTTTCAGGAAAGCTTACACTATATTCAGCAAGCTATTCAAGTTAAAAATGATGATGCTGATGCTTGGGTGTATTTTGCTGAAGGGCTGATGGGCCTGGATGATACTGCAGCGGCTTTGCTTGCTTATATGAAATCTATAGAGCTCAATCCCGCTCAACCAGACACATTGATGGCCATCGCCAATATTTTTATGGAACAAGAAGCATTTGGCTTGGCAATCGAGTATTATCAACAAGCGTTAAAGTATGATGAGTATCACGAGTTGGAAAATATTCATCTCTTTATGGCAGTTGCATATCATCTTGCAGAAAATGAAGATGCAGCACAACTTTCATTGGCAAAGGCGATGGAAGAAAATTTGGATGCGCAAAAAATATATAATGAGATATGTGGGGAAACGAAGAACAAAGAATAAAGACAAAAGAGCAAAGACAGTACCCCGCAACTTTCCATAACTTCCTAACTACTAGCTACCAACTACTAACTACTTAACTTCCATATGAATAAAAAAACCGTCATCCTTTCTCTTTTTTTTATTTTTAGTGTAAGCAGTTTTACCTATGCTGAAAGTTCTTCTGATACCGTTGTTGCCAAGCCGTCCATTGTTCAGCGAGTAGCAAACTGGTATGAGGATCATATGAATTATTACACCATCACTTTGCTGATGGCCGTTGAAAGTTCATTTATTCCTTTTCCGTCTGAGGTGGTAATTCCGCCGGCAGCTTTTATAGCCAGTAAAGAGGATAGTCATTTGAATATCTATTTGGTGGTGCTGTTTGGTACTATAGGAGCATTGATTGGGGCATATGTCAACTACTTTTTGGCATTGTGGTTGGGCCGCCCTTTGTTGTATAAATTAGCTGACACCAAGGTGGGTAAGATGCTGTTACTCAGCTCTGCTAAGATTAAAAAGGCAGAGGCTTATTTTCAAAAACACGGTAATATTTCTACTTTTATAGGGCGTTTGATCACGGTTATCCGACAGCTGATTTCCATTCCGGCGGGTTTGGCGAGGATGAATTTGCTTGCTTTTAGTTTTTATACTTTTTTAGGTGCCGGTATTTGGAATGTTATTTTGGCTATACTGGGCGTCGTATTGCACCAGCAAAAGGACATCATTATTAAATATTCACATTTGATTGGTTACGGAATGTTAGCGATAACAGTTGTGGTCGGATCTATTTATCTTTATCGGTATTTTCGCAAAAAAAGAAATAAAATATGAGGTATTTTGGTATTATAGGTTTTCCACTTCAGGTGTCTTTTTCCCGGGATTATTTTACAGATTACTTCCGGCATGAGGAGTTGACTGCACAGTATGATTTGTATCCTTTGAATGATATAAGTGAGTTCCCGGCTCTGGTTCAAGCGCGTCAACTGAGTGGTTTGAATGTAACCATTCCCTACAAACAGCAGGTGATTCAGTACTTAGATGAGTTAGATGATACTGCTGCTGCTATTGGAGCGGTGAATGTGATTAAGTTCATGAGAGAAAAAAGGGGAAAAAGTGGAAGTGTCAAGCTCAAAGGTTATAATTCCGATGTCATAGGTTTTTCGGATTCTATACGTTCTCATTTACAAACACATCATACAAAAGCACTGATATTGGGAACGGGAGGAGCTTCTAAAGCTGTGGATTACGGCTTGCGACAATTAGGGCTGCAAACACATTTTGTGTCCCGACAACCTACAGAAACAATTTATGGTTATGCAGATTTGACCGGTGAAATCATGCAAAACCATCTGGTAATAGTCAACACTACCCCCTTGGGTATGAGTCCAAATGTAGAAGCATGCCCGGATATCCCTTATGAATTCCTGACAGACCGACATCTTCTGTATGATGTGATTTATATACCTGAAGAGACTTTGTTCCTCAAAAAAGGGAAAGAGCGGGGATGTGTTGTGGTGAATGGTTTGGAGATGCTTTACGGACAGGCAAGGGCAGCCTGGGAAATCTGGAATGATTAAGTTATAGCAATAATAAATTCATGGTATGCAAAACACCAAAACACCATATACATTTGACAGGGTTGTCAGATTGCTAATTGGGCTGACGATCATAATTATCCTCATACTTTTATTCCGAAGATTAAGCGCAGTCCTCACTCCTTTTTTTGTAGGATGGTTATTAGCATATTTGCTGCATCCAACGGTAAAGTTTTTTCAATATAAGCTCAAATTTAAAAGTAGGATCCTGTCTGTTATTACCACTTTGGTACTATTTCTCGGAAGTTTCACAGGAATCATACTATTGATTGCTCCTAAAATTACCAGAGAAATCAGCAGGGTGTCCGTTTTGATACAGAATTTTACGCAAAATCTTGATATCATCGGTGTTTTTCCGTTAAGTTGGCAACACGCCCTGGTTGATTTTTTCTCCAACATTAATTTTAATGAATTGATCAATAACCCAAACATCATAGAGATGCTCAAAAAGATAGCACCTCAATTGTGGGGATTTTTAAACAGCTCGCTCAGTTTTATATTGAGTATGGTGGTGATTGTCATAGTGTTGCTGTATCTGGTTTTTATCCTGATGGATTATGAAAAGATCACCGGCGGTTTCCCGAAGATCATACCACCTAAATACAGGACATTGGTAACCGGTATCTTAAGTGACATTGAAGTTGGGATGAACCGTTATTTTAGGGGACAAGCCCTGGTTGCCTTGATTGTAGGTGTTTTGTTTGCGATCGGATTCGTCATCATCGACTTGCCCATGGCAATCATTTTTGGAATATTTGTAGGGATACTCAATTTAGTGCCTTATTTACAGACTGTTGCGATAGTTCCAGGCATATTTTTAGTCATTTTAAAAGCTTCTGAACCCGGACAAAGTTTTGGTGGGGTTGTGTTGGCTGTGGTGATTGTTTTTGTTGTGGTGCAGCTGTTTCAAGATTTGTTTCTCGTGCCTAAAATTATGGGTAAAGTTACCGGTTTGAAACCCGCCGTCATTTTATTATCTTTGTCAGTCTGGGGTTCCCTGATGGGCATCATTGGGATGATTATCGCTTTGCCGTTGACTACCCTGATAGTTTCTTATTATAAAAGATGGGTGTTGGGTGATGAAAATATGTTGACCAGTCAAAAGCAACCCGTACCGGAAGCGGTAGTAGACAAGGACATTCCTGAGGTAATTGTTCCAAAAGAGGATAAACTGTGAGTTTTTAAAAGAAGGGAAATATAAATGTCTGTAAAATCAATTTTATTTGTATGTCTGGGTAATATCTGCCGTTCGCCAATGGCAGAAGGAGTGTTTAATCGTTTGTTGAAAGAAAAGGGCTTACAAGACAAATTTGAGGTTGATTCAGCCGGTTTACATGGATATCATGAGGGCGAACTGCCGGATAGTCGCATGCGTGCTCATGCCTCAAAAAGAGGATATGATTTGACGCATCGTTGCCGTCCGGTTTTCCAAACTGATTTCGACCAGTTTGATATGCTTATCGGTATGGATGAACAAAATATAAGGGGATTGAAAAATTTAGCTCCTACTGCAGAACACCGGGTCAAGATATACCGAATGACAGATTTCCTCACCAAGATAGAAGCTGATGAAGTACCTGATCCTTATTACGGAGGACCTGCAGGCTTTGAGTATGTCATCGACTTATTGGAAGATGCCTGTTCCGGATTACTCGATACCCTAATCACCAATCACTAAACACTAATTACCAAAATATGAACAGAGAATTGCTTGTAACATTAATTCGTAAAAACATTGATGAACTTATCATGCTGACGGAAGGATTCATGGAAATGGAAACTTATCCTGCTGCCATCATCAATTTAGCTAAAAATAAAACGGATGATATTTGGTCTTATATCAATCAGCTTGAAAAAGTAAAAGCATCCGGGCCTGCTGATATTTCTACTGAAGAAGAATTGCAAATGCCTGAAAAAGAGGAAGAGTTAGTTTCTGCTTCGGTGGACTTTGAAGGTTCTGGGGAGGAGCCAAAAGAAATTCCTCAAGATCCTCCTGTTGGAGAAAATGTGGTTGAAGAACTTGTTGAGGAAAATGTAACGGAAGAGGTTGTAGAGGAAGGTGTGGTTGAGGAGACAGTCCATGTAGAAGAAATGGAAGAGGAAGAAAACCTTGAAGAAATCATCGATGAAGAGGATAAAATACTTGTTGAGGAAATCCAAGACGAAGAGGAGGATAAAGATGAAGGTGACTTGGAAGATGAGGCAGAAACTATTGAAATAGAAAAAGATAATGAAGTAGATGATAATGGACGTGAGTCTCAAACTGTTGAAGAAAAGAAAGTCACACTTGCAGAAAAAATTTCTGCGTCCTCTTTTTCTTCACGCAATGACAGTCTTGGGAATAGTGACAATGAGGGTTTGAACACTGCTATAGGTAATAAAAAAATAGATGATATTCGTCAGGCAATTAGTTTGGGAGATCGCTTCAGATTTCAACGGGAATTATTCAATAACAATGGAGAGGAAATGAATAAAACGCTGAGTTACATCAATATGTTGGCTACCTATGAAGAAGTGATTAGCTTTCTCCAATCGAAATACGCCTGGGAGGAAGACAATCCGACAGCTGGAGATTTTTATCAGCTTGTCAAACGTAAGTTTTAAAGATGAAGCTATATGTAGTACCAACTCCTATTGGGAATCTGGAAGACATGACCTTGCGGGCTGTCAGGGTATTAAAAGAGGTTGATTTGATATTGGCTGAAGACACGCGTACCAGTGGCTTTCTACTCAAACATTTTGAGATAGACACTCCCGTCATATCCCATCATAAATTCAATGAACATAAGACAGTACAGGGGATAATTGATCGGTTAAAATCCGGTCAGACCATCGCTTTGATTTCTGATGCCGGTACGCCTGCTATATCCGATCCGGGTTTTTTGTTGGTGAGGGCGTGTGTTGAAAATGAAATTACCGTAGAATGTTTACCCGGTGCCACTGCCTTTGTCCCTGCTTTGGTAGTTTCCGGTTTACCCAACGACAGATTTTGCTTTGAAGGCTTCCTTCCCCACAAAAAAGGGCGGCAGACCAAGTTGCAGTCGCTTGCAGGCGAAACCAAAACCATGGTCTTTTATGAATCTCCTTTTAGATTGGTCAAAACCCTGACGCAGTTGGCAGAAGTATTGGGCAGCGAACGCCAGGCTTCTGTTTCACGCGAGATTTCTAAGTTTTATGAAGAAACCAAACGCGGTAGCTTGAGTGAATTAGCAGAACACTTCTCGCAGCATCCCCCTAAGGGAGAAATTGTGTTGGTGGTAGCGGGGGAATGAAATCTATTTAATAAATATCCAGTCCTTAATACGGTAATGTTCGGTTTTATAATTGCCGGTTCTTTTCACTTTACCCCTGCCCTTCTCTACTGAAAGATTAATCAGATTGAACTGGTTTTGCTCGTAATTATACGAAACTCCGTCATCTTCCACTCTACCTTCCCATTCTTTACGCTCTGTATAGCAACTCATTAACATCCATTTAATTCAAAGATGTTGGAGCAAACAAAAAGAAACAATATCTTTGATGTCAATTTTTATATTTATTTTAGATCTATTAAAGTTTAGAAAAAGCAATATTATCAATGCAATGACAATATCAGAAAAAGAGTTGATACGTCAGTTAAAACACGGTGAGGACAAAGCATACCGCTACCTGTACGATGTCTATTACGAAATGTTGTGTCGTGTTGCCTATGAATACCTGAAAGATGATTTTTTAGCTGAAACCATTGTTGGTGATACAATATTTAATTTCTATGAAAAAAGACTGACAATTGAAATTCAATCCTCACTCAGAGCATATTTTGTTCGTGCTGTACGTAATCGCTGTATCAGCTATCTACGACTCAGCCATGTTTCAAAAGAAACAAAACTTCAGCCGTCCGATGATTTACTAGAATCGGAAGCGATTCTTGCCATTGCAGAAAATCATCCACTCGACACTTTACTCGAAAAAGAACTCAAATCACAAATATCTATGAGTATCGAACAATTGCCTGACAAATGTCGCACAGTTTTCAAAATGAATCGCCTCGAAAATCTGAATTACCAAGAAATATCAGAAAAACTAGACATCTCGGTTAATACTGTAAAATATCACATGAAAAATGCTTTATCGAGACTTCATTCCGATCTAAAAAAATACTTGATAACCTGGTTATTACTTTTTTTATCCAATATTCTATAACAACAAACACCTGAATCAGGTCTTGAATCAGATCTCTTTTTATTTTTTTTCAATTCTCACTACCCCAATCAAATTTTAAAACGTCATCATAATGAATAGGAAAATAATAATGAAAAATATTAATACAAATATTGATATTGATGAATTAATTGCCGGATATTGTTCTAATGAACTCAGTGTAAATGAAATCGGCCATTTACGTGACTGGTTGAATTTATCACCCGATAACAAAAAATATTTTCAGCAACGATTACAAATCTGGTTTTTCGCTACTGTGACAAACGACAAAGTCCGCTTTGACAAAGAAAAAGCATTCGAGCTTTTCCTAACCCGCAAGGCAGCATCACTTCAAAAACAAGTTTTTACAGAAAAACGCTTACCTCTTATTGTTTTTCGACGTATTGTCGCAGCTATTGCCATATTGCTCATTTTCGCGGGTGCCGGATACTGGTTGGGTGCCGGACGTGTCAAGGACTTAATTGCGGAAGATGTAGTAATGGAAGTGCCTTTCGGTTCCCGTTCAAAAATGTATCTCCCCGACGGCACCCTGGTCTGGCTGAATGCCGGTTCTACCCTTTCTTATGCGCAGAATTTTGGAGTTAACAATCGTACTGTTAATCTCAAAGGCGAAGGATATTTTGAAGTGGTACATCAAAAGAAAAAACCTTTTTATGTGATTAGCGATGACCTCAAAATACATGTACTCGGCACAAAATTCAATTTACGCAATTATTTAGAAGAAGATGAAGCTCGGATAACGCTGTTGGAAGGAAGTGTTAAAGTAAATTGCAACTCAGTATCACAGCAGGAATTTTATTTAAAGCCTCATGAACAAATTATATATGACCGAGAAACAGCGATTGCCCGAACAACACTAACAAATGCTTTAAATTCACTGGAGTGGACAAATGGTTATTTGTTTTTCGACAAGGAAAAACTACCTAACATTGCTCGTGAGTTAGAAAGATCTTACAACGTAAAAATCAAAATTGCAGACGAATCGTTGAAAACATTCAGATTTTACGGTGATTTCTCAAGAACGGAGCAAACCATACAAGAAGTGCTAGAAGTACTTGCATCAACTAAAAGGTTAAGTTATGAAATAAATGGGAAAGAAATTATACTTAAAAAAAAGTAAAACTAAAAATATAGAATACCATGCAATTGACAATACATCGACATTAGAAGATTAGATTTTTTATCGGATAGCAATGCTGTGATATTAAGGATTGCACAATCGTGCATATCATTATTTGTAATAAAATCTTAATATATATTTAATCAAAACATATTGGAGTAGGCATATAGAAAACATAACTTTGAACACCAAATTTTTTAAAACAATCATTTATGAAAGAAAAATTGAAATTCATTTTAATGGTCTTGTCTCTTTACTGTTTCTCGTTTTCGACATTCTCTCAATCTGTAACACTGAATGTCAGAAACGTAACAGTAAAAGAAGCCATTGAACAGTTAAAACAAAACAGTGGTTACTCGTTTGTCTTCGAGGCTAGAGACTTGAATACCGGAAAACTTGTTTCTGTTCAGGCAAATCAAAGACCGGTAGAAGAAGTCGTTGAACAGATCCTGAAAGATCAAAACGTATCTTACGAGATTAAAGACAGGAATATTGTCGTAACCCATGCAAAAGCTGATCAAAAAATTAATAAAAAATTAATAACCGGTGTGGTAACTGACAATTATCACGAACCGATTATCGGAGCAACTGTTATTGATTTATCCACAAAAAACGGAACCATTACCGACGTGGATGGTAAATTTACATTAGAGGTTACAGATCAGTCAACCCTGCAGGTCAGTTATGTAGGCTTTGCTCCCTCTGAAGTGGCTGTAGGCAACCAACAAGATCTGATTGTACAATTAAATGAAGATGCAAAAATGCTCGATGAGCTGGTTGTAATCGGTTATGGTGTTGTGCGTAAAAGCGACTTAACCGGTTCTATTGCGAGTATCAAAATTGACGAATTGAATAAATCCACCGCCAATCTTGAACAATCATTAATTGGACATACTCCCGGTGTACAAATTAAACAAACATCCGGAGCGCCCGGAGCAGGAACCAGTATTCGTATTCGTGGCATCAATTCCGTCTACACAAGTGTAGAACCTTTATTTGTGGTTGACGGATTTCCCGCATCAAAAGACATATATATCAATCCCGCAGATGTGGCATCCATCGAAGTTTTGAAAGATGCTGCTTCCTCTGCCATTTACGGATCACGTGCAGCCGGTGGTGTGGTACTTATAACGACCAAAAGAGGTGAAAAAGATAAAACCAGGGTTGAACTCGACTATCAGTTCTCCATGCAGGAATTATCAAGAAAAATCGACATGATGAACGCTGATGAATTACGTGAATTGCACCTCGATGGTTATAACAACACTTATTTCGATTTTTTGCGCATCAATAATATTTACGGTAGTGATGAGGAAAGATGGACACACAGCCGTGAAGATGACAACGACACAAGAGTTGCCCATGGTGCATCCAATCTGATGTTGATTGCACCTGATTTTCTTGCTACAAAATATGATACCGACTGGCAGGATGCTTTGTTCAGCAAGGCACCCATGCATCGCACCGGTGTAAGCATCTCCGGAGGAAGGGCAGGTCATAAATACATGTTCAGTTTGGGATACCTGAATCAGGATGGTATTGTTGCTCCTTCCAATCACAACAGAATAACTTCCCGCTTGAACATGGACATTGATGTGTCAGATCGTTTTTCGATAGGAGTAAATTCAAACATGTTCTATGTGACGGAGCGAACTGTCAGAACCGATGGGCTGGCTTTTAATGACGGTCTTATCCTCAATACCTTGGGAATGCCTCCTCAATATCCTGTCTATGAAGAAGATGGCAGCTATGCTACCGGCTGGACTTATCGCAACTTTGCATATCAGACTTTTGCCGGAGAGAATCCGGTTGCATTGAAAGATCTGATAGAACAGTATTACACAAGGACAAGATACAGTATCAATACAGATGCTCGCTATAAATTCTTTGATGGTCTGTATGCAAAAGTAAATGCGGGCTTACAAATTTCGGATCAAATTTATCGTTATTATCGTCCTGCAGGAGAAATAGGACAATCAAACGGTTTTCCGGGAAGTTTTGACCTGCATGCCCGCGCCAGCAATGACCGCGACTTCAACACTGACTGGTTGCTCGAGACTACTCTAAATTACGACAAAATATTCGGAAAACATTCCTTTAATGGTCTTGCAGGTTATTCCATGCAGAAGAAAAATTACGATAATATTGATGCTCGTGGTCAAGGATTCAAAAACGACCGCATTCCGGATCTAAGTGCTTCAGGTCCAACTGCTACGGACGAAAACGGAACCTCTGCTGTAACTTCTCGTGCTGCATGGTCTATTATGTCGTTTTTCGGTCGCGTGATTTATAATTACGACAGCCGCTATGTAATCAACGCGGCTCTGCGTGGTGATGGCAGTTCACGTTTCGGACCTGCAAAACGCTGGGGATATTTCCCTTCTGTTTCTGCCGGCTGGAATATATCCAATGAAGAGTTTTTTGATCCGTTGACTGACTTCATGACCATGCGACTCAGAGCAAGTTGGGGAATCAGCGGTAACTACAACATTAGCAATTACCGGCATATTCCAAATATGACTCAGGGAACTTACAACTTAGGACAAGGAACCGTATTTACCTACTATCCCTCAGCCTTCGTAGATCAGAAAATCGGTTGGGAAAAAACAAATCAGACAAACATCGGGGCTGACTTCACTTTCCTGAATGGGCGTTTGAATCTGATTGCAAACTATTATCATAGTGTTACCAACGACTTGTTGTACAATACAACTGTTTCGGCTGTAACAGGTTACACCGGTTCCTGGACCAATCTTGCCGAAGGTAAAGTATATAATGAAGGGTTTGACTTACAAATTGACGGAAGCATCATTGCAACCCAAGATGTAAAGTGGAATGCAGGATTTAACATCTCAGTTAACCGCAATAAGGTGATGGGACTTAGTGATGAAATCATAACCAAAGCACAACGTGGACAGATCACGCACATAACCCGCAACGGGCTACCGATTGGTTCCTTTTACGGCATGGTTAGTCAAGGTATCATCAATGCCGATACGCCAATATTCTGATAGACAAAGCCAACCAAAATACACCAGACTACGTACTGACAGGACCTCCTGTGGCTGATTATGACAATGTGTACATAGGTGACGTAAAATGGAAAGATGTAGATGGTAATGGTAAAATCACAGAAGATGACAGGGAAGTTATTGGAAACAATTATCCTGATTTTACTTTCGGATTCAATACCAGCTTTAATTGGAAAGGACTAAGTTTTTCAACGACTTTTGACGGACAGTACGGAGCGGAAGTTATCAACTTCTCACGTTACTATATAGCAAACCAGGAAGGTGGAGTAAACACCATGAAGTCGGGTGTTGACCGTTACCGCGACGAAACAAATCCTGGAAATGGTATGATATATCGTGCTAACCGCGCAGCTAAAAACCTGAACACCAAGTTTTCAACGTATTTTGTTGAAGACGCTTCATTCCTGCGCTGTACAAACATCACATTAGGATACAATCTATCAAATCAGTTCCTCAACAGACTTACCATCAACAATGTATATGTGTACGGAACAGTTGATAACGCTTTAATGCTTACTGACTACTTAGGTTATAATCCTGATGTTGATTACAACTCCGGAAACTTGGCTCCGGGTATCGACTTTGGTACTTATCCGATAGCTCGTACTTATAGTTTAGGTGTAAAATTATCCTTCTAACAACTAAAATTTACATTATGAAAAAATATTTTAAATATCTATTAATTATATTGATTCCTGCTTTACTAAACAGCTGTGATTCGGAATTTCTGAATTTAAAAGACCCGAATGCATTCGATGTGTATAAGTTTTATCAAAGTGAGCAGGACATGGATGATGCCTTGTTGGCAGCTTATCAGGCTACACGGTCTTTCTACAACTGGATGTTCTTTGTTACCGAAATGAAATCAGATAATGCTACTACTTTTGATTCAGGAACTTCAAGTGGATTGTACTATACCTTTGTTTCCCATCAGGTAACCTCGAACAATACCATAGTGGCAAACATCTGGAATGGATTGTACAATACCATTTATAAAGCCAACCTGGTACTCAAACACATTGACAAGGTAAAAATGAGCGATGAGAGTCGGGAAAGAATAATAGCTGAAGCAAAATTTCTACGGGGGCTGTCTCACTTCTACTTAGTGCGCTTATATGGACCTGTTCCGGTTGTCGATAAGGTAGTCGAAACCATTACTGAGGCAAACGCCATGACCCGTCAACCAATATCTGATGCATACACCCTCATCATCAGCGACCTGGAAGCATTGGCAAATTCAACTGTAGTGCCTGCATTCTATGATGCTAATAACGCAAACTTCGGTCGTGCAACAAGTACGGCAGGTGCAGCTTTACTTGGAAGGGTTTATCTCCACATGGCTGCCACACAGGGTAAAGATGAATATTATACCAATGCCATTACCTACCTGCAGAAAGCCATTACACTGAAAGGATATGATGACTTCCCTGCGGGATCAACTTATCCCCGTGTTTTTGGAACATCCAACGAAGGTAATGAGGAAATCATTTTCCAGTGCATGTACCTGAGCACTTCAAGTGAATCATCTCCATTTGCACAATACTTCCAGCCATTAGGATTGAAAGGTTTGACTTCTCAAATCGACGGGCGTGGGTTTAATGCCGGTCAGGAAAACCTGTTTTTGGAATATGAAACCGGTGACCGCCGTACTCCTATAGCCATCATGAAAGCGCCAAACAATCATTATTATACGAAAAAATACGTTGACTTATCGAATTCAACCGGTTACCATGGTAACAACTGGATTGAAATTCGTTTTGCCGACGTATTTCTGATGCTGGCTGAAGCTTACGAAAAGAAAGGCATGACAAACGAAGCCAAGAGTTACTTAGACAAAGTACGTGTGCGCGCCAGTCTGCCTAAATACGATGCTTCAAACGCTGCTTATCACACCAAATATCCAACACTCCGGGATGCAATCTTCCACGAAAGAAGAGTTGAGTTATCGTTCGAAAACCAACGCTGGTTTGATCTGAGAAGAATGTATCCGGATGACAACGACTTTGTAACATTCATGCAAAGTGTGGAGGAACCTAATGTTGGGAACAAATACACCGGCTTTAAAGCTTATGAAATTTTATTGCCACTACCTTATGATGAAGTGTTCCTGAATAAAAACCTGAATCAGAATGATGGATATTAAATAATAAAATAACAATATTCTTTTGCTTCTGTCTTCCGTTTTTTCGGAAGACAGAAGCAAAAAAAGAAATAAATAAACAATTTTAGATTAAAAAAATATGAAAAAAATTACTTTATTAATGCTTTTTGCATTTACACTGTCCAACATGTATTCTGTGGATATTTCTTTGACAGAAGCATACAGCAATGTTGTCCAAACTAAGTCTGCACCATCCGATACAAAATGGAATGGTGATTATTTCGAATGGACAGTTTATAAAATCAGAAGAGGAACCAATGATAAATTTTCAGACACACAAACACAAGCAAATTGGTTTGCTGCAGAAGGATATCTCTATTCTTCAGCAGCAGTAGAAGGAGGTATAAAGAATTTGTCAATAGATTGGTCACAATTTGGTGCAGAGTCAGGCATAACATTACGATTGATAATCACTATTGATGATGTCACAGTTGACTCAATCATTCGTGACGGCAATCTTGGCAAATGTGGAAAACAAGTCTATACTAACACTGCCATAAACTCTAAGAAAAATGGTGTTCTCCGTTTAAACAACACCTCTTATACAACTGCAACCGGAGAGTTAGCTGCCAATGGTCGTTTTTTGATTGGTGATATTACCTGGACTCCATACCTTTGGTATCAGACAAAATCAGTAGCCATAGATGCAGGATCCAAATACACCAATACAAGTTTGATTAACAACTTAGATACAGACATGGATGTGCCCACTTATACAAGCAGTCATCCTCAATTTGCTACAGTTAATTCGGTAACAGGTGAGGTAACAGGTATTGCAGAAGGTACAACTACTATTACAGCTACCTCCGGTGATATTTCCGTAACTTACACGCTCTCTGTTAATCCCGACCTATTAGTTCCATCTTTTAATTATGAAAATAATTTCATCTATAAACTTTTAACGGATGTGCCTTTCACAAACACATTGACAAATAATTCGGATGGAACTGTTGCATATAGCAGTTCAAATACAGATTGTGCAACAGTAAATACAAGTACGGGAGAAGTAACAATTCTTGCTGAAGGAACTACTACAATAACTGCATCAGTTCCTGAAACAGACAATTATCAGGCAGCAAGCGCTTCATATACCTTAGTAGTTAAACCCGCAAACTGGAAAATGGAAACATTTGACAATGAAACTACAACGGCATATTATACTTCCTCACCGGAAACAGTTGTCGGCTCCCAGGCTAACTGGACAACTTATCTGGGAGGCATTCAGAAAAACACAAGTGCATTTCCCGGAACTAACGAAGGAGTTGCCATATTTAAAGCAAAATATCAGGATGCGGCTGAATACGCCTATTTGAAAAGCAGCACTATCTCAGGAGGAATTGACAGCCTTTGCTTTGCCTGGAATTCAAATGGAGTCGAAGGAACAGTAACCTGGGACATCCGCATACTTATCAACGACACTGAAGTTTACCAGTTTACTCAAGCAGGTAATGCAGCAATTCTTGAAGTTGCAGACACAATAAAAGTTGGTAATCTTAAAATTGAAGGAAACTTTAACTTTAAGTTTATTAACATGTCAACAACCACAGATACATATACAAGTGGCAACAAAGGACGTTTTGCAATTAACGATTTACAATGGATTGGCTACAACGATCCAACAACCGTAAATGCACAAACTACTCACAAGTCATATATTTATCCTACACAGGTTAGTGACGTATTAAACATACAATCAACTTCAAAAGACTTTTTAGTAAAAATTTATAACCAGGTGGGAAGTCTGATTGCTGAATATGAAAATACAAATACAATCCCTTTCAGCAATTTTGCTGCGGGAATGTATATCGTCAGAATACAATCGGAAGACAAGGTGGATACTATTCAAAAGGTGTTAAAAAAATAGTTTAGATCAACAAGTAGAAAGGTTTTATTAAAGGAGCTGTGTCTCACAACTAGAAAACAGCAAGGTGTTTTAGAAATGTCTAAATGCAAGGTGCTGAGATTGAGGTCAGTAGGGCAGACCTGCGTGTCTGCTTTCGGTGTATGAGGCTGAATATCGAAAGTAACGTGGTTACTGAGCAAAGTCGAAGTGCAGCAGTTGAACAATATGAGACAACGCCAAAAGTAAAGAAAATGAGCTATAAATATCATTACGTACTTTCATTCATATTATTTTTATTGCTAATAAGTGTAAGCAGCGTTCTTTTAGGACAGGGTTCCGACACCTTACGCATTGCAACTTACAATATTCGCTACGCCAACTCAAGTGATACAGGCAACAGAAATTGGTCGGTAAGAAAGACATTTGTAGGTAATATCATCAAATCGAATCGTTTCGACATTTTCGGAGTACAAGAAATTGGTTCCGCAACGCAACAAAGTGACCTGATGACTCAACTGCCCGGATACAGCATTTTTTGGAAGGGTAGAGGCAACAACGAAGGCACATCAGGAGAAAGAGTTGCAATTATTTACAGAACAAACCGCTTCCAAATGCTTGGGAGCGGATGGTTCTTTCTTTCTGAAACCCCTGATACTTACAGTGTCGGTTGGGATGCTCAATTAGCAAGAATTTGTATCTGGGCAAAAATGTATGATACCGTAACAGAAAAAGATTTCTACTTTTTCAACACCCATTTTGATCATGTCGGTGCAGTAGCACGAGCTGAGTCTGCTAAGCTGGTTATCTCACGAATTAATAGTATTACAGCAAATGATTCAGACTTGCCGGTATTTCTTACCGGAGATTTTAATTTTTCAACCGAGAACGGAACAACAGCCTATGTTGCCTTGCTTGAAGGTGGATTAAGTGATAGTAGAAAAATAGTACCAAGAAGACAAATTACCGGTCCTGTAGGGACGGCCAACAGTTGGAATCTGACACCATCAGATATTACCGAGTCAAGAAGAATTGATTTTATTTATTTAAATCAAAAATCAGAAGTGTTGTCATATACCACCATCGACACAAAGTACGTCAATGATGCTTATCCTTCAGATCATTTCCCGGTACTGATTACAGCAAGAGTAAAAAAAGCATCATCAGGACTAAGTAATAACTTAGCAGATGCAGGCTTGAAAATAAGCCATACTAATAACGGAATACGCATTTCAGGAGAAACACCTTTTACTTGCGAAATATACAACAGCATCGGTGTTCTAAAAGGAACCTCAAAGGGAAAAACAAATGACATCGCTTTTAAAGGTCTGGATAAAGGTATTTATATCATCAAAATAACTAACGGGCAGGCGACAGTCAGCTCTAAAATTATTACAAATTAAAATAAATCAATTATTACTAACTTCAAAATTATAACGTTATGAAAAAAAAATTCTCTTTTTTATTAATCGCATCATTTACATTGATCCTGCATACCAACGCACAAGTTATGGAATGGTACACTTACTGGGGTAGCAATGTGGCAGGCAATCAAATTCAACCGATACGCATGGTAGTTGATGATGCCGGTGCTATCTACACAGCTGCCCGTTTTGGTGGCAATAGTGTTCAGATTCTTGGTCAAACAGTTTCAAGTCAATCGGGTGTTGACTTGGGCGATGCTATCATTGTCAAAATGACACCGGACAAAGTAGCTGTATGGAGCCGTAAATTGGTTAACTCAGGCGAAGCAGCTATCAGCGACATGGTTATTGACAACGAAGGAAACCTCGTGGTTACAGGAACTTTCAAAGGAACACTCCAGGCTGATGAGAATAATTCAATGACCATGGAAGATCCTTCCGGTTATGTTGCCCTTTCTATCTTTGTAATTCGTTATGATGCAAATGGAAACATGCTTAAAATGTGGCAATTACCAGCTGAAGAAGCTACTGTGGAAAGTGTAACTGTAGATGGTTCCGGCAACATCATCATCTCAGGTACTTTTGGTAGTGAAATGTCCTTTGACCCCGCTAACCTGACCAGCTTTGTAGGAAGTACTCAGCATTGGAATCAGATGTATGTAGCTAAGTATTCCAAGGATGGTGCCTTAATCTGGGCAAAACATCAGCAAGCGGCTGACGCCAGCTTTGTAAATGCATTCTCTAAAGCAGATGCTGAAGGTAATGTTTTTGTCACTGGTACATTCTCAGGATCGACTACACTAGCCGGAACCAATCTTGCAACTCAAACGGCTATCAACGACTTATTTTTACTGAAGTACACTTCCTCGGGAGTAGAAAGCTGGGTACGACACATCAAAGGTTCACGTAACGATAAAGCGGCAGGAGTTGAAATCAGTCCAATCGGTAACGTGGCTGTATTAAGCAGCTATTATTCGGAAGACATTACAATCGACCAAAGTACCGACACCCTGCAAAACGGATTTGCAACAAAAGAAGGCGATGCCAATCAAACTCACATCGGTGTGTTCGCATTTGACAAAAACAATGGAGATTACTGCTGGTGGTATTCATTTGGACAGGGCTCTACTGTTGGTGGGGGCGGAGCTATCGCCAGCAACATTCGTGTAACCAATGAAGGTGTATGGTATATCGTTGGTAGTATGTCATCCCGCTTTGGGGATTTGTACACACATTCAAACTTTGGTGGAAACGCGAGATCCGGTATCAGAACCGTTGACGGTATATGGATGCAACACAATACAAATGGTGGGGGTGATGGACTTTATTTTGTACTCACACGTGATGGTAAACTGGCTTCCGTTGCCCGTCCCGGTGGAACCCAAACTGAAGTGATCACAGACATTGCTTTAAGTCCGGATAAAAACCACGTGTATATGCTTTTAGAAGTCAGAGCAAGGGCTAACGTAATTTACACTTGTCCCGACAATATGTTCGATAGTTTTACTGACCTTTATACCAACTTCCCAGAACGTAAAGATATGTACACCCTTTTGCCGGCATATTGCCCTGAAGACCCGGTTGACAATAAATATACTTCTACCTATGTAGGATTTACTTCAACTATATTGGGCAAATATAAATTACCAGAAATAGTTCCGAATCAATTGCCCGAATTTACAGTGGGAATAGAATATAACCAGCTATTGTCCATTGCGTCTCCTGCCGGGGAGCAAAAATTTTATCAATTGGCAATTCCCGAAGAACTTAACTTCTACAACAACACATTGACTGGAACGATCTCAAAGGCTGAAAACCTGTGCTTTGGTGTGATTGCAACCGATAGCACTGCCAATCCGGGACCTATTACATACTACGCTCAGGATCCAAATCAAGAATCTATCCGCGGAAGGAGTCGTAACGTACGTTACATGCCTCTGAATGCAAAAGATGAATCTTCGGTGAAAAATCCATTGGCTGCAAATGCAGCATTCTATCCCACTATTACTTCTGATGTGCTGAATATTCAAACTTCAGAAACAAATTATGTGGTTAATCTCTATAACCAGGTTGGTCAGTTAATCGGAAGATACAGCAACCCAATCAGTATTGACGTAAAGAATTTACCCGCCGGGTTATATCATGCACAACTCAAATCAATAACCGGAGCTGTCAAAACAGCTAAATTTATCATTGAATAAATAAATTTCTGACGGTGTCTTAGAAGTGTCCAACTGCTGCACTTCGACTTTGCTCAGTAACCACGTTACTTTCGATATTCGGGCTCAGTCACATACTTCAAGTATGCTCCTTTTCCCTTAATCTCAGCGCCTTGCATTTGGACACTTCTAAGGCATCTTATTGTTTTTAGTTTAATATTTGTTTTGAGACAACTCCATTTTTTTTATCTGGTATTAGCAAAAAAGACACATGAAAAAAATATTCTATTTTCTTCTTATTAGTTTTATTAGTTTTTTTGTGTTTACAACTCATGCATCCACCACGGAAGTTGACAGCATTACAGGTTTTGCCAAAACAAACACAGGAGATCCTATTCCCAATGCTGTTGTCAGCGACGGGTACGCCGTTGTTAAGACAGGATCCGATGGTTATTATTCCTTTCCTCGTCACGACCGCACTGAATTTGTTTTTATCTCTGTCCCTGAAGCATACGAAATCCCTATGGGAAACGATGGGGCGCCTCAAATTTATGCCCGGGTTTCAACATCGGGTAATTTTTCTCACAATTTTACCTTGGTTCCTTTTGCTGATGGTGGTGCAGCTGACTTTAACCATGTTATGATTGGTATTTCAGATCCTCAGGTCAGAAGGGACTATGAAACATGGCGCTTCAGGAATGAAACAATCAAAGACATTAAAGAATTAAAAGCATCCTACCCTGCCGGAACCCCATTTTACGGCGTGGTTGTAGGCGACTTGGTTTGGGACGATTACAAACGCCTGGAAGAACACAAAGCTTCTGTGGCAGGTACCGGTTTCCCCGTTTTCAATGTAATAGGTAATCATGATCATGATATGACTAAATGTGGTGACATCGAGTCTGACCACTACTTTAAAGCCGCGTTTGGTCCTACTTATTACTCTTTCAACAGAGGAAATATCCATTATGTAATGATGGACAATATCGATTACATTGGTTGCAATACAAAAAATTACACATGTAATATTACACAAAATCAGATTGATTGGTTGATTAAAGACCTTGCAGAAGTACCCATTGAAAAGACCATCGTACTCTCGGTACATGCACCCATGCATGGGTCGGGTGTGGCAAACAGACAGACAGTATATAACCTGATGGGAGGCCGCAGAAACATACAACACATCATTGCCGGTCATCACCATTGTTTAACAAATAATGAAATAAGCACCAGACTTTTTGAACACGTAATCGGTTCGGCAAATGGAGCACAATGGTCAGGTGACTATTGCGCCGATGGAGCTCCAAACGGTTATGGAGTATTTGAAGCAGGAGACAGAGGATTCAATAACTGGTACTACAAAGCAACCGGGAAAAGTAAAGATTATCAATTTGAGGCTTATCCTACCGGAAGTTTCGGCGAAAGCAACGGCAAAGGCGATTATATTATAGCCAATGTATGGAATTATGACAGCCGATGGAGCGTCAATATCTATGAAAATGGTGTAAAAAAAGTAATGCAACAGTTTACCGGTGTTGATCCCCGTATGTTTGACTTCCTTGGCAAAGAAGGAGATACACGCCCCAACTACCCCGGAAGTGATGGAGGAACTACAGCTTCTCAAAACCCGGGACCTTCTGCTACTCCTCACATGTTCTCGTACAAACCAACAGATCCCGATGCTGAATTTATAGTTGAAGTTACCGATAGGTCCGGAAATGTGTATACAAAAAAACTGTTGCGTAATATCATGGTCGCTTCTTTTGATAAAGAAGAGGATGAATATGTTTACCGTCAGAATTTCAACACACTACCCTTTTACCCTAATCACCTGTTGAAGGACAGAACGGCTAAAGGAACCTTTGTCCCCGGACATAGTCCTGAGGGTTGGTATATTACCACTTCCGGTAATATCCGTCCTTCAGGAAATATCATTCCAGACTGGTCAACATTCAACTATTACCGCATCAACAACGGAGACCAAAATTCGGGTTGGATATATTCATACGGCGCAGGAAATCCAGCAGTTCCTAATGAACATTCAACAGAACGTGCCCTGGGTTCTCTCATTTCCTCGACCCACCGTAACATCCATTTCGGAGTGATGATCGAGAATAACACCGGTGAAATTTTAAGCGAACTGGAAATTAATTACACCGGAGAAATGTGGCGTGCCGGATCTAATCCTGCAGATCAACAGACACTCACTTTCTCCTATGCTGTTAATCCTGACGCCAAAGCCATCCGTGAGAGAAGATTGTGGATTTCGGAGGTTGAAACTACAACCGTAGATTCTTTGTCGTTCGTTTCTCCGGTTAACAATACGGCGGCACAATCGGGATTGACCGATGTTGCTATCGATGGGAATAATGCAGTCAACCGTGTTCGCATCAAAGGTAAAATTGACGCGCCAATTGCTCCGGGACAAGTGGTTTTACTCCGCTGGGAAGACATTGACGATTCCGGAAACGATCATGGACTTGCTATCGACAACCTTATTGTTAAAGCCATTCCAAAGAAAGCGAGCGGTATTGATGAATGGACTGAAAATCTCAGTATGTTTTACAATATTGGAAAAAAAATATTCTTCACCGGAAACCAACATGAAAATAAATTAACAATTTATGACCTGACCGGTAAAATCATATTTCAAAAAACTACTCACGCCAACATATTGGATCTGACTGGCATAATCGATAACGGAGTTTTCATTGTGCGTGTTGGCAGCATAGCTAAAAAACTAGTGTTTTAAACTAAAAGAGAAAGTAGATGGAAAAAGATGTAAAAAGTCTGAGAAGAACAGGTGTATTCTGGGCTGTAACAATTGGTTACGGACTATTCTATGTAACCCGTTTAAGTTTAAATGTTTTAAAAAAGTCAATTGTTGATGAAAGCATTCTAACTGAATCTCAGCTTGGGATGGTAGGCTCTGCCTTGTTCTTCACTTACGCAATTGGTAAATTGTTGAATGGATTTCTTGCCGACCGGGTGAATATTCGTTACTTCATGGCAATATCTCTTTTAATTTGTTCAGTTGTCAATATTCTACTTGGATTTCAAACTGCATTCTGGTTTTTCCTGATATTGTGGACACTTAACGGATGGTTCCAATCCACAGGAGCAGTCAGTAGTATCATTGCCCTTAAAAGGTGGTATCCACCTCACAGGATAGGTACGGTTTACGGCTTCTGGAGTGCCAGCCATAACATCGGAGAAGCCATTACATTTACCTTCACTGCATTTGTTGTAGGAGCCCTGGGATGGCAATGGGGATTTTGGAGTGCTGGTTTTTTAGGCTTGCTGGGGGTTTTACTGATTTTCTTTTTCTTGATCCCAAGACCATCAGCTTCCAAAGATGCATTTCAAGAGCAACTCGTGCTTAAACAGCAAAACATTGGTCTGAAACAATTAGAGGTACTTAAAAACCCAATGATCTGGGTATTGGCACTCAGTAGCGCTTTTATGTATATTGCTCGTTATGCTGTAAATAGCTGGGGGATATTCTATTTCGAAACAGAAAAGGGATATACGGTACTGGAAGCCAGTTCGCTCATATCAATCAGTTCTATTTTCGGAATATTTGGGACTATCTTCTCCGGACTATTTTCTGATAAATTATTCAAAGGAGACCGAACCATTCCTGCAATACTCATGTCAGCACTGAATTTATTTGCATTATTGCTATTCCTGTTGGTTCCTGCCGGATATTACTACATCGACATTATCAGCATGGTATTGTTCGGAATTTCCATCGGAGTACTGATTTGCTTCCTTGGTGGTTTGATGGCTGTTGACATCGCTCCGAAAGAAGCTGTAGGTGCTGCTGCAGGTGTAATCGGAATTGCCAGCTATATTGCTGCAGGTGTACAGGATGTCCTCAGTGGTTTCCTCATCGAAGGTAAAAAAACAATTGTTGATGGTATCACTACATATAACTTTAATAACATCCGCTATTTCTGGCTGACGGCTGCAGCATTATCTCTTACCTTATTGATTGTCATTGCGGGGAGACATCAGAAAGCCCAAAAACAATCACAGGAAAATTATACAAAAGTTTAGTATTTAAAAATAAAATATAAATGAAAACACATATAAAAAAATTGACACTGTTATCTGTATGCATCAGCACATTGAGTTTGATGTCGTTTGGATGTAAACCCACTGATCATAAATTACCCAAAGATAATATCCGCCTGGCAGTATATAACATTCGTGGGGAAGATCCGAATGATGGGGTAAATCTTTGGAAGTTCAGAAAAGACTCGTTAATTAAGATTGTTCTGAAGAACAACATGGAAATTGTGGGGCTTCAAGAAGCTGTTCAATTTCAATTAGAAGATATTGTGGCCGGAACTTCGTATAAGTTCGTAGGAAAAGAAGGTTTGTTTAATCCAGTTATTTATGACGGAAAACGTTTCGAGGCCATTGAATGGGACATGTTCTGGCTAAATGAAAACAACGAGCCGGAGGTAAAAGGTTGGGACGGAAAATATGCCCGCTACTGTACCTGGGTAAAATTTAAAGACAAAAAGACCCAAAAAGAATTTTATTTCTTTAATACCCATTTTGATCATCGGGGGCTGATGGCTAAGACCAACAGTGCTACACTCATCAGTAAAGAAGCAAAAAAGATTGCAGGCAATACTCCTTTCTTAATCGGAGGTGATCTGAATAGTAAATCAAATACAGAAGCTTATCGGATTCTGTCGGAGAATTTTACAGACGCAAGAAAAGCAGCGCCACAGGAAAGAGTGTATGGTCCGGTTGGAACCGCTCATAACTTTGGTGGCGTACATCCGGTGCAAATTGATTACATCTTCGTCGCACCTAAAATTAAAATACACACCTATCGGGCAATTGATGAGGCGTATGAAAACGACTTGTTTCCTTCCGACCACTATCCGGTATATGTGGATTTAACCATTAAGTAGGTTATTACCCCAACTTTGACGAACAATTATTAAATCAACATTTCAAACAATAAAACAATATTATCATGAGAAAATTATTTATAGTAATCATAACCATTCCGTTTCTATTTAGTTGTGTCAAAAAAACAGAAAACAAAACGACTCTCCGCGTTATGTCATTTAATATCCGTTACGACGAACCTAAGGATGGTGAGAATAACTGGAAATTCCGCCGTCAGGCTTGTGTGGATATGATCAACGATCAACAACCCGATGTTTTTGGTATTCAGGAAGGACTCATACATCAGGTTAACTTCCTGGATTCAGCATTGGCTGATTTTGCTTTTGTTGGTGAGGGACGCGATAGTTCAGTAAAAAACAATGAATACACGGCATTGTTTTACAATACCGGTAAATTTGACTTGTTAAGTTCGGGAACAAACTGGTTAAGTGAAACACCTGAAGTTTCTTCAAGAGGCTGGGATGCCAAATACAATCGCATAGTGACCTGGGCACATCTTAAAAATAAGAGTAACAACAAAAAATTTATCGTCCTGAACACCCATTTTGACCATCGCGGAGTTCAGGCACGTATTGAGTCAGCAAAATTCATAGTTCAAAAAGCGGCTGAATTATCCGGAGACACACTTATGACCTTTGTTATAGGAGACTTTAATACCCTGCCTAATGATTCATTACTTGACCCTATCTATCAATATCTCGAATCATCCCAGTCAACTGCTGCGATAACAGATTCATTAGGTACCACAAATGAATTTAAAGTTACACAGGAAGGCAAAATCATTGATTACATCTTTTATCGTTTTGCTGCGCCAATCCAGTACCAAACCATCGTAAAGGATTACGGAGTTCCCTATATTTCAGATCACTACCCGATTATGACAATTTTTGAGTATTAAAGACATTTTAGACACAAAAACACAATTACTTATTTGCAAATCATCTAAATATACAGCTTTATGAAAACACGAAAATTCATTTTGTTTTTATGTATTTTACAGATACAAGCTGTTATTGTTGCACAAAATAATTGGTATGTCAAAGCAACAGGTACGTCTTCAGAAAACAGCGGTGTAAACTGGGAAAGTGCGATTTCACTCAATGACGCGCTGGCCCGTTCATCGGAGGGTGATTCTATTCATATTGCAGCGGGAACATACATACCACAAATTTTATTAACCAATGGTAGGGTTGAGAGGGAAAAATGTTTTGAAATTAAAAATAACATTGCTCTTATTGGAGGTTATCCTGCCGATGCCTCTGGCCATGTTCAATCAGAACCTACTATGCATCATACAATATTAAGCGGTCAGTTAAACTCTGAACTGAATGCTTACCACGTATTGGTAATAACTGCCGCACCGAAAAGAGACAAGTCTGTGAAATTATCGGGTCTGATTGTTCGTGATGGAATAGCCGATAATACACGTAGGACAACTATTGATAATATTGTTTATCAGCAGGGTGTTGGAGGTGGACTTATCACTGAAAGGGGAAATGTAGATATCTCCGATTGTGTTTTCACAAATAATAAAGCCTTTGACGGTGCCGGATGCTGGATTCAGAACGCAACACTGAATGTCCGGAATTCGAAAATCATCGGCAATTCCACTTCCAGGGGGAAAGCAGGAGGAATTTACCTGAACCGGGTTTCATTTAATATGGAACAGGTAATCGTTTCAGACAATTTTGCAGAAACCGATGGAGGGGGCATTTACCTGGTTGGTTCCAATGGTTATGTCAATCAGGGACTCATTGTCGGAAATACGGTTAACAATAGTGCGGGTGGTGTTTTAGCAGCTGCTTCATCTACCGTTTATTTGCACAATGTTACGATAGGACATAACGAAGCAAAAACAAACGGAGGAATCTTGCTTGAAAACACCTTTATGTCAATGGCTAATAGCACAATTGCAGAAAATACTGCCTTTGAGAGTGGAGGTGCAGGTGGTATTAGTGACAACTCTCGAATTGAGGCAACAAGTTCAACCATTACCCGAAATAGTGCTCACAACAGTGCCGGTGGATTTATAATGGGAGGAAACGGTGTTCTAAACTGTTATAATTCAATTTTATCCGGAAATGGTGTCGAAATCGAAGTTGTGACCGGAACAATATCGACGTCCAAGTTTTACCAATCGATTTTTGACACACAATATTACAACGTCAATGGAAAACCCGATAGCCAAATATCTTTTGATGCGGATATCATGTTGGACTCTCTTAGAGACAACGGGGGTTTTACCCCAACATGTAAAATACTTCATCCCGAAACGAATCCTGTCAATACCGAAGGATTGACACTTTCCGAAATGACCCTGTTGGCAAGCCGATACGGGTTGCCTGGTTTTGTATTTCTTAAAGATCAACGAGGAAAGGACAGATTAACCAGCAACATTGCCATTGGTGCATATCAAGATTCAGTTTTTACACGACCCATTCATCCTGATTTCTGGCACTTCATCATCTATGGACAAAGTTTGGCTGAGGGATATCAATCATATCCCTCAATAACATCGGAGCCGGTTCCCAACAACTATATGATAGGGAGCAATGTCTGTATTAACAATGGGAATAGAAACTTCAATCAAATTGCTCCTTTATTTTCATCTCCCACTCCGGATGATGTAGAACGGAACTTCACAAGATCGTGGACCGACGCATCAAAATGTGAAAACTCCGTTGTTGGTGCTGCCAATCATATACAAAACAAACTTACCCAACCGATTTCAATTTTAGCTACCTCCTGTGCCACCGGAGGTAAAACAATAGAAGAACTCTCAAAGCACAGCCAACGATCACCCTATTATTATCATCGTGATTTTATAAAAAGCATCAGTAGCGCAGCTTCTTTCATTAAAAGAAACAATTATAACATTGAATGTCCGGCTATTTTTTGGATACAGGGAGAACAAAATTACTCACGAAATCAACCTGGTTTAATAACCCTTAATGGTAGTACAACAGATAAGTCGGAATACAAAAATCTGATGTTAACACTAAAGAATGATATGCAATCGGATATCATGAGCTTATACGGTCAACAGGAAAAACCTCTGTTTATTACTTATCAGGTTGGAGGGAAGTACATCAAGGGATTTGAACAAAACATAGCGATGGCACAACTCGAAGCCTCTAATCAGGAAGCAGATATCATATGTGCCGGACCTGTATATTTGATGACCGATCGGGATGCAGGTCATTTAGATCCAAATGGTTATCGATGGTTCGGAGAAATGTTGGCCAAGGTTTTTTATAAAACCTATATTGAAAAAGAAACATTTACGCCCTTGCAACCTTCAAAAATTACCAAAGAGAATAATCATACATTGCGGATTGATTATCTGGTACCCTGCAAACCACTTGTTTTAGACACCCTGTTGGTTGCTTTTGAGAAAGATTTCGGTTTCGCTATAAAAAATAATGGTTCATTGGTAAACATAAACTCCGTCACTTTACACGAAAATGGCGAAAGTGTTTTAATTTCTTGTTTTGACGAACTTAACGGAGATATTGAAATTGCCTATGCCGGACAGGACGTATTGGGACATGGAAATCTTCGCGATAGTGACCCCTATCAATCTATCTATACCTACGTCGATTTGGATGGTAAAGACGAAAATGGTGAATATATTTTTGAGCATGATGCCAACAACACGTCATTACATCCACGATATGAACCTCGCGATGAGAACGGAGTTATTTATGGAAAACCATATCCTTTGTTTAATTTCAGCACACATTTTTATTATAAGTTACCGGCGGGAGCAACGGAATTAATTCCACCAAGCTTATTAGATAACACAGATATTCCGGCTGTAAAAGAGAATTCATCTGCTGTAAAGTTAATTCATCATGATTATTGTCAAATACAGATATCAGGAGACTGGAGGCATGCACATTTTTATGATGTATCCGGAAAATTATGTCAGGAAACAACAAATAACACAGGTATTATCAATACTGGCTCATTGGTTACCGGAATTTATATCATACAAGTTTTTGAGAATAACAATATATATAATTTAAAATATCTACGTTTATAAATCAGAAACATTCAATTTCAAACAATTTAAAATTCAAACACATCATGAAAAAGAAATTTACACTTATCTTTTTGGTCATTTTCACTTGCTTATATGGTCAAAATACTGAATTTATAAGTATCACTCTTGATTCGGATCAATACAAACAACTTGAACAGCACTTTGCGGAAAAAGAAAAAGCAAAAATGCGATCAACTGATTGGGCGCGTTTCTATCGATACGAAGCTATGAACGATTCGATGCAGAAACCCGCCAAGGTGGTTTTTCTGGGAAATTCAATTACTGAAGGGTGGTATAGACAACATCCGGAATTTTTTATTGAAAATGGGTTTACCGCTCGTGGAATCGGTGGACAAACAACCAGTCATATGCTCGCTCGTTTTCAGGCGGATGTCATTGATCTGAAACCCAAGATGGTTGTTATCATGGCCGGAACCAACGACATTGCCCGTAATAACGGCATTATCAGCCATAAGCATATCATGCAAAACATCAAATCGATGTGTGAGTTGGCTCAGTTTCACAAAATAAAACCGGTATTGTGCTCCATATTGCCTGCCCATGAATTCAGGTGGAACAAGGAACTAAACCCGGCTGCCGACATTAAATTGCTGAATGATATGATCAAGGCATATGCCGATGCCAATAAGATTCCTTTTGTCGATTACTATTCGGCCTTAGTAGATGAACGTGGAGGATTACCGGTTGAAATTGCTGCTGATGGCGTACATCCCAACATGGAAGGTTACGCAATCATGGAACCGATTGTGTTGAAGACTATCCGGAAATATGTAAAAAAATAGCTGGTTTGTTGGGCTAATTCCGAGTATTCCTCCTGAATTAGTCTGCCATGTGTCCTGCTTAAGGACAGTTAAAAACCCGTTGCCTTCAGATTTAATCCCGTTTTTTCATTCAGACCGAACATCAGGTTCATATTCTGAACGGCTTGTCCGGATGCTCCTTTTAATAAATTGTCTATGATTGAAACAATCAGTAATTTATCTCCGTGCTTTTCTAAATAAAGAATGGCTTTATTGGTGTTGACTACTTGTTTTAAGTCAGGATTGATGTCCGTCACAAAAGTAAATGCTGCCTCTTTATAATACGATCGATAGAGCGCATAAGCTTCATCCAATGATAAATCACAGCTTGTATAAGCAGTTACGTAGATGCCGCGTGTAAAGTCACCCCTGACAGGAATCAGGTTTAATGATTGATTGAAGTCAGGTTGCAGCTCCTTAATGGATTGCTTGATTTCTTTCAGGTGACGATGTGTAAAGGCATTGTACATAGAAATGTTACTTTCTCTCCAACTGAAGTGTACGGTCGGAGATGGCTTTACGCCGGCACCGGTAGAGCCGGTAATGGCGTGGATATGGACTTCGTCTTTCAGCAAAGCTTTGGATGCTAATGGGAGTAAAGCGATTTCAATGCCGGTAGCAAAACATCCGGGATTGGCTAAGTGTTGAGCTTGCTTGATTTCTTTTTTATATAGTTCCGGTAAACCATACACAAAATCATGACTCTTGTCTTTTGCACGGTAGTCAGTCGACAAGTCGATAATTTTTACCTTTTGCGGTATTTTATTCGTTTCAATAAATTTCTTGCTATCGCCGTGAGCAGAACATAAAAACAGCATATCTATCGCATGTAAAGCCAGTTCAGAGGTAAAGAATAAATCTGTTTCACCTGTTAATCCGCTGTGAACCTCAGAGATATGGTTGTCTGCATTGCTGCTGCTGTGCACAAATACAATCTCTGCATTCGGATGATTCAACAAAATTCTCAGCAATTCGCCTGCAGTATAGCCGGCACCACCAATCACACCAATTTTTATCTTTTGCATATTGTTGTTTTTATAATTTAAATACGATTTTACTATGAATTTTCAGTGAAGCTCATTTGAAGAACATTGCGGACAGTATGAACAAAACCTGAGAATTTTTTTCTTCAACAGACATCTCTATGTTTCAGTTCACAAATATATAAAATACGGCTCAAATATCACATATATTAAGTTTTGTTTTTTATGCTGAGTCATAATGGGAATACAGCGTTGAGATATTGTAGAATCAGAAAGAATTTTTTACAAAAAATTTGTAATGTAGAAAAAAACGGCTTATATTTGCAGCCGCTTAGCGAAGGTGCCATAGCTCAGTTGGTAGAGCAAAGGACTGAAAATCCTTGTGTCCCTCGTTCGATTCGTGGTGGCACCACAAAAAAGCACTTCAAACAGAAACGGTTTGAAGTGCTTTTCTTATGTAACAGAATAAATGAACATGTTTCTTATCTACAAACAGTTGTATTCTTTATACCATTTAACAAATTCTCTCAATCCATCGGTTAATTTTGTACTTGGACGGTAATCAAATTTCCTTTCGAGGTCAGATACATCAGAAAAAGTATGTTGCACATCGCCGGCTTGCATGGGCAAAAATGTCTTAATAGCTTCTTTGCCAAAAGCGTCTTCCAAAGCTTTTACATAGTCTGTTAGTTGAACAGGAGAAGAATTTCCGATATTGTAGATGCGATAGGGTGCAGATGAACAGGCGGGGTCGGGGGAGTTTGAATCCCATGTAGCACCCTTATTTGCAGGTCGATTGATAATCCGCACAACGCCTTCAATTACATCATCGATATAGGTGAAGTCACGAGCCATATCACCATGGTTGAAAATTTTTATTGGTTTATTTTGCACGATAGCATCGGCGAAAATCATGGGTGACATGTCTGGCCGGCCCCAAGGACCGTAAACGGTAAAAAAGCGTAATCCTGTAGTAGGTAAATCGTATAAATAACTATATACATGAGCCATCAATTCATTGCTTTTTTTTGTGGCTGCATATAAACTGACGGGATGATTGGTTCCTTCATGGGTTGAAAAGGGCAGTTTCGTGTTTAGACCATATACACTGCTGGAGCTGGCATAAACTAAATGCTTGACATCGTGATTTTTAGCACACTCCAAAATATTGGTAAACCCCACGATATTACTGTTGATATAGGCCATCGGACACTCTAGAGAATACCTCACTCCAGCCTGTGCAGCGAGATGACAAATGTGGTCGAATTGGTATGTGTCAAACAACTGTTGTATGCCGACTTCATCTTCAAGGTTCATCAGGATGAAAGAGAATTTATCATATAATGAGCTTACAACCGACGTGTTGCACTGAATGTCGTTTCTTTCTATTCCCAACTCTTTCAAGCGTGCATATTTCAGATTGACATCATAATAATTATTGATATTATCCAAGCCAACTACCTGCCAGTCTTCGTGCAACAATCTTTTTGCCAGATGAAAGCCGATGAAACCGGCAACACCTGTTACTAAAATAAGAGATTTGCTGTTTGGTGAGGGATAGATGGAAGTAGCCATTAATTTAGATTAATAGGTTTATAATCATTTCACGCCAATCCCCGAATAGTCGAACCCTAACTCCCTCAATTCGTTTGGGTCATATATATTGCGACCGTCGATTACAAAGGCTTTGTTCATTGATTTTTTAATAACACGCCAACTGGGCATACGAAATTCCTTCCATTCCGTTACCAACAACAGGGCATCGGCATTTAATGCAGCGTCATATACATCTGTTGCATAGTAGATGTTTTCAATGGGTAAATGTGATAGTCTGTGTTTTACAGTTTCTTGGGCGGTTTTTATGGCAACCGGATCGAATACCCGTATAAGGGCACCGGCTTCCAGTAAAAGTTCTATCAGGACCAAAGAAGTGGCTTCACGTACATCATCGGTGTTGGGTTTAAAGGACAAGCCCCAGAGTGCTATCGTTTTACCCTGTAACTTACCTTGGTAATAATGGTGTAACTTTTCAAACAGCACAGTTTTTTGGTAGGTATTGACCGCCTCCACAGCCTTGAGGACCTGTAGATCATAACCGACTTCATCAGCGGTTTGAATCAAGGCTTTTACATCTTTCGGGAAACAAGAACCGCCATAGCCACAACCCGGATATAAAAACTTATTGCCAATACGTGAGTCTGTACCGATTCCTTTTCGTACCATATTCACGTTAGCATCTAACAGTTCACACAAGTTGGCAATATCGTTCATAAAACTGACACGGGTAGCCAACATGGCGTTGGCAGCATATTTTGTCATCTCCGCAGAACGGATATCCATAAAAATTACGCGGAAATTATTAAGCATTAAGGGGCGGTATAAACGAGACAATAAATCTTTTGCTTTTTCACTTTCGGTGCCAATAACCACACGATCAGGACGCATGAAATCGTTGATGGCATCGCCTTCTTTTAGAAACTCCGGATTGGCAGCTACATCAAAAGGTATGTCAATCCCCCGGGTTCTCAGTTCTCCTTGTAAAATTTCTTTTACCAAATCAGCTGTTCCCACGGGTACTGTGCTTTTGGTAACCAGTAGTATGTATTGTTTCATGTGTTGCCCGATGGTGCGGGCAACTTCCACTACATGTTTCAAATCGGCACTGCCATCTTCATCGGGTGGGGTACCTACGGCACTGAAAACAATTTCGACGTCATCCAACACTTCTCTCAGCTCGGTAGTGAATTCCAGTCTTCCTGCTTGCACATTGCGCAACACAAGTTCTTCCAATCCTGGTTCATAAATCGGAATAACACCTTGTTTCAAATTTTCAATTTTTTGCTTATCTATATCTATGCATACTACGTTTGCTCCCATTTCTGCCATGCAAGCTCCGGAAACTAGTCCAACATATCCTGTTCCTACAATAGCGATTTTCATACGGTTATAATTTGTTTTAATTTGTTTCAAGTTGTTTGTATGGAGCTCACGATGAACTAATTAATCATTCGCATGAGTGAAATAATAGATTAAATTAGCTCATGTTCGTTTCATACGGTGATGTTTTTATTAACAGATAAAATTAAATCAGAAAAATTTATTGGTCAGTTTGCAAAACTCATGAAGTAAAAAAATAACACCTTGGTTTGTAAATTCAAGGCAGGCAGTAGCTAGAGAAGTTAAGAGCTTAGACACTCCTTCAATTCGTTTATCGTTGATTTATTGTTATTAAACACTTCCGGTTTGGGAGGCAGATCTTTGAATGCCTTGTACACCAAATCATCCCATTTGGGGTTGATCAATACACAGGCAGTAATAAAAATGATCAGAATATCAGTTTTGAAAGAGATATTATCCTGGTACCACAGTTCGACAGAACCTTTATAAGGAGAGATATGTTCACGGTAAAATGCGTGCTTGTCGCCTTTAGCACTAGATATCCATTTTTCTTCATTACGGAAAATGATAGATCCTATACCCGTAATACCGGGATGCGTGTCATAGATGCGTTTTTGTACTTCAGGCGGATATTTGTAAAAGTCCACCAGCATTTGAGGGCGTGCTCCAACAATTGACATGCTGCCCTGTAAAATATTCAAGAGCTGGGGCAATTCATCAATTTTGGTTTTTCTGAGAAAACGGCGAAAGGGAATGACACGGGCGTCATCATCGGTAGAAAGACTATTTTTTCCCCCTCCATCGGAATTTCTGTACATGGTGTTTAATTTGATAATTTTAAACATCTTGTTTTTATAACCTACCCGTTCTTGGATAAAAAACAACGGATATTTTCCAATAAAGAGAAGGGGAACCAGTATTACAAGTAAAAGTGGAGATAAAATTAACAACGCTGTTACAGATAGCACAACATCAAAGACGCGCTTAAAATATTTTTTGTACATAATTATTTTCAGGCTTACACTTAAATGCACAGCAAAAGTAGTATATTTTTTCATAAAACATACTATTTTCCGGAATTTTTTAATGGAGTGTTTATAAATACAATATAAAACATCTCTTTCACAAACTATTTCTCTTTGGTTGTCATCAATCCTTCATAGTTCCCAAAGTGTCCCTCAGCCATCAAATTCATTGTTTGGTTGTTGTCTTAAAATATTTTTTCATCAATTTTAACTACCTTTGCTCCCTCATAAAATATTCACACTAACCGTATAACAATTAATCATCAACGATTTGTACAAAGCTTCAGTCATCATATCAGTGTACAAGAATACTTCTTTTCTAAAAGCGGTATTGGATTCATTAAAACTGCAAACAGAGCGGAATTTTGAGATTATTATATCCGAGGATGGTTGTCATGAGACTATGAAAAATTTTGTTGCAGCTTATGCTTTTGAGCATGATTATCAGCATACGACGCAGGAAGATTTAGGGTGGAGGAAAAACAAGGCACTCAACAATGCCGTACGCCATGCTCGCTCCGAATGGCTGATTTTTGTCGATGGAGATTGCGTGTTACATCCGCGTTTTGTAGAAATGCACTTGCGTTATGCCGAAGAAAATACCATATTGTCCGGAAGACGCGTGAAATTAGATGAGTCTACATCTGCTTACTTAATGAATAACACGCCGCAATCTGTTCTGAAAATGCCGGCTGTTTTATGGAAGAAACTTTTGTTTGGGAAGGGTGCTATCATAAATATAGAAGAGAGTTTTTACTTTAATCCTCGAAGTATTCTGGGATTTATACGCGCTTTACGTACCACTAAATACCTGCGCGGATGCAATATGTCCTTTTCAAAAAAAGCAATTTATGCCATCAACGGTTTTGATGAAAGCTTTGTTTTACCTGCTGAAGGAGAAGATACTGATTTGTTGTGGAGGTTTTTAGCTGCCGGCTTTAGATTAAAATCTGTAAGAAGTGTGGCTATTCAATATCATTTGTTCCATGTCCCAACGTGGAACGACAATGATGAGAATAAAAAGAAAGTGCAGGCTAAAATGGAAAGGAATGAGTACTTTTGCAAGCAGGGGTTGATTGCTCAAGAGTGATACGTGTTCCGAGGTCCGTGATAGCGGGGTCGTGGGTTCAATAAATAGTAAATCGTCTAAAATAGATTATTTATGTGGAATTTAAAAAAACAATCTGTCTGTTTTCTAATGCTAATTATTGGGATACCTTTGTTAGCGCAGGAAAAAATCATGTCGGACATGGAGTCTTATTATGATTTTTTGGCTTTGGATGGTTTTACGGAGCGGGCGTATTTGAATTATCGCACTTTATCTGATTCAAAATGGACCGTCAATCAACAGGCAGGTGATATGTGGAAACAACAAATTGATTTTCAAAAAGTATCTAGGTCTAAAGCTTTGAAAATATACGGTCCGGAATGTTTGGTTTCGTATAACAGTACTGCTCCTTATGGGCAAAACGACGGGTTACTTTGGCAAGGGAAAGGTTTAAATACTTATTTGTCAGCTGGATTACGTTTTGAAAAATATGGGTTTGAGTTGACCTTGAAACCGGAAATAGCTTATTCGATGAATCAAAATTTTGAGTTTGTGCCTCCGGCTTATTCCGGGAGTTTGTATGAAGAGAAAGCAGCGGTTTACGGTTATTATGGAACTCGATACGTTGATGCGCCTCAGCGTTTTGGTAACAAAGCCTTTGTAAATTACGGATGGGGTGATTCGGAGATACGTTATTCGTATAAAGCTTTTACTGTGGGATTTGGCTCTCAATATGTCTGGGTGGGTCCATCCCGGATCAATCCTATTCTGCATAGCAACCATGCACCTTCTTATCCTAAGGTTGATATTGGTATACGCAAGGCCGGTCTTCGTTTTGGGAAAGTCAACATAGGAGAAATAGAAGCCCGTCTTTGGCTGGGTCAGTTGCGCGAATCCGATTATTTTGACAATGACGAAAGTAATAACAATACGCTTTACACGGCTTTGTCGGTAGGGTATGCGCCTTCTTTTCTGAAAGGATTGGTTCTGACGGCAAATCGAAATTATTTATCTCCATGGAAGTCGGAGTCTTTAAAAGCTGTGCTCGATTTGTTTTATATTCCCTGGAAATTGAGTGGTGCACGTGATGTGTGGGATCAGCGCGCATCCATCGGTTTGAATTATTTGCTGCCTGCATCTGGTTTTGAGGTCTATACAGAAATCGGTTTGAATGACTACAGTCCGAGCGTATATGGTTATATCCGCTATCCCTTCCACAGCATGGTTTATACGTCAGGTATGAGAAAATCAGTGCCCATGCATTTGTTATCTCAAAGCATGAGGGGTGAGTTGATGCTGGAAGTAAGTAATTTAGAAATGTCGCAAGATTTTCAGTTCCAGTGGGCTGGAACCTTTTATGCGCACCATCAGATGAAACAAGGCTATACCAACCGTGGGCAATGGTTGGGAGCAGGTAACGGAACCGGAGGAAATAGTCAGTATATAGGTTTCAAGGTATATCACCAGAAAGGGTATGTAAATGTTTTTGCACATCGTACAAATCCGGACAATGATTATATATATCAGTATTCTGTTGGAACAATAAATACAGATTCAGTTTACACAGCAAATATGGGCAAAATAAAAACAAAAGATCAGATAAACAACTTTAAGGCAGTTG
>JAAYQF010000139.1 GCA_012519425.1 Bacteroidales bacterium
GCCCGCTTCGCTCGAAAAATTAGCGCTCGAACAGCTAAATCGTCCAAACTCGCAACTTCGTTGCTCAAACAAGGACGATTCTTAACGCTGTTCTCACTTATTTTTCGGCTCACCGGACGAGGTCGGTTTGCGTCCTGCAACACTTTGACCCCGCACCCCACACCGCGTGAACACGGAACACGGAACCCGCACCACGAACCTCGTGAATCCGGAAATCCCATCATCATCCAACAAGCTAAGTTGCCGAGAAATTTATTAAATATCTTCCACCTTGTTGCTATTAAGGAATATTTACTTAGCTTTGCCAGATGTTTAACATAATTAACTCTTAAAATGCAAGGTACAATTCGTAAAACCATTGCTCTTCTGCTTATTCTTGCAGCGGGCTTGTGTGCTGCTACAGCGCAGGATTTAACGGTAAAAATTACCAAAACGGACAACAGCGAAGTAACAAAAACCGCACAAGCAAGTCTTGAAGCTGCCTTAAGCGGTACTGAACTAAACACCGTAGCCTCCCTGGAGGTAACGGGCGGCGACTTTGTAGCGGCGGACTGGCTCTGGTTGCGCAGCAATAAATCCAGCCTGTACAAAATGACCGGCTTCACCATTACCAATGGGGCAAACAGCGTTGCGGACATTCCCAACACAGGGCAATATGGTGGTGCCTACTTTAACACCTCTGTAAAAACACTTTATGTGGCAAAGGTACTGAACATTGGTAACTACGCTTTTAAAGACACCAGACTTACCGATGTTAGCTTTCCCGACGCTTTGAGCACCGGTACAATGCTATTCCGCGACTGTTACACACTCGTCAATGTAAGTATGCCTAAGGTAGAAGTATTGGGCAAGCAGACATTTTTCGGCACGGCAATTACCACCATATCGTTACCCGCGTTGGTTACTACCGGCGAATTGGCTTTCAGAGAATGCAAACAGCTAACTACAGTTGACTTGCCCGTCCTTAGCACTTTGGGCTATCAAACTTTTTATGATTGTATTGCTCTTACTGCTCTCAACCTACCCGAGCTTACCACAATTGGAGATGGAGCCTTTTCGGGCTGTACAGCGCTTGCCAGCGTAGATTTCCCAAAATTGATAAATGTGAAAAGTCTTGGTGGTAGCACCGCTTTGCAAAGCGCAAACCTACCATTAGCTCAGCGGATTGAGGCTAGCGCTTTTTACGGCTGCGTAGCCCTAACCGATATCTCGATGCCCAATGTTACACAAATACGTGATAACGCTTTCAATGGCTGTACCTCACTCAGTAGCATTACTGTGCCCAAGCTTAGCTCTATTGGCCAAAATGCCTTCAACGGTTGCAGCAAGTTGGCTGTTCTACATCTGGGCGCAACTCCGCCCACTGCAAACAGCAATTCATTCGCCGGCTACCCTACACCCCGCTTTTTACAGTTAGTGAATGAGAGCGGCACTCCGCTCACAGACCCGGAACTCACCACAGCTCGCACTGCCTACAAAGCAGCAAATGACGGCAATACAGCAGACGACCTCTGGTTTGGCTGGGAGGTGGATAAGGATATTTATAAGGTGTCGTTGTTTGACCCAATTGCCAATGGTAGCCTAACGATCGACTATGAGAACTGCGCAGCGGGTACAAAGGTAACCATTGCAGTAAACCCCGATGCGGGCTATCGCCTGAAAACAGGTTCGCTCAATGTGTATAAAACTGACGCTCCCACTACCACTATGGAGTTAGACGGCTACAGCTTCATCATGCCGGCTTATGCGGTAACCGTCACTGCTGAGTTTGAAGCAAATAACCTACAGCTTACACTCAACGGCAGCATATCTAAAAGCGGTGTTTCCCTCGAAGATGCGCTACAGGGTGTAACTTTAAGTACAGTAAGCTCGCTGGAAATTACGGGTGGTAGTTTTAATACCACCGACTGGCTCTGGTTGCTCAACAACAGAAACAGCCTATATAACATATCAAGCTTCACCATCACCGGCGGAGTAAGCCATGTGAGCGATATACCCAATAGCACGGAAAGCTATTTTTACACCTCGCTCAAGAGCATAAGCGTTGCGGGTTTGGTTAATATCGGCAACCGGGCATTCTACTACAGTAAACTCACCTCAGCCACTTTTCCGGATGTTAAAACCATAGGTAGCGAAGCTTTTTACAAATCCGAATCGCTTGCCACGCTCCATATACCTGCAGTTGAAACCATTGGAAGTTCTGCATTTAACATCTGCAAAGCGCTGAAAAGCATCGACCTTCAACACCTTATACTGATTGGCAATTACAGCTTCTCCTCCTGTAGCGGCTTGGAAACCGTGAACCTGCCCAATGTGGTTGAGGTAGGCTCAGGGGCATTCAGCAACTGCACCTCGCTTACACAGATTGAGCTACCCTCGGTTGTAATAGGTAATTCCACTGTATTTAGCAGCTGCACAGCATTAAGCTCTGCTACGCTGCCAAAGGTAAAGGAGATAGGAGAAAGAATGTTTGATGGCTGTAACAATCTCACCTCGGTAACTGCTCCGGTTGTTGAGAGCATATCGTCCGGCAATGCTTTCAAGAATTGTAGCTCGTTGGCAACTCTTATGTTTGGGGCTACTCCTCCCACAGCACACATTTATGCTTTTACCGGCTGCCCGGAGGTACGCTTTATGGTACCGGTAAATGTTAATGGAGAGCGTTTAAGCGGTACCGAACTGGATAACGCCTTGCTAACGTATAAGGCGGTGAACGACGGCAATACCTCCGACGACAAGTGGTATGGCTGGACACTGAGCGCAAATCTCCACAGCGTGGAGGCAGAGGCATCCATCCAGAATGGGCGAGTGCGTATCATCCCAATTTTTTGTATCTCAGGTACAACTGTAACTCTTACAGCTATTCCCGACCAAGATTATAAATTGAAAAGCCTTACTGCTTATAAAAAGGGCGACTCGAATGCCACGATTGCCATAAGCGGATCAACATTCACCATGCCGGATTATGATGTGATGGTAAAGGCTGAGTTCGAACAGAACAACTTGCTTGTTACCGTGAATGGCACTGATAACCGCAATGGGGTATCGCTCTCGGCTGCCCTAAGTGGCCTTGCCCTAAACACCATTACTTCCCTGGAGATAACGGGTGGCGACTTTGTGGCGACGGACTGGCTCTGGTTGAAGGCAAACAACGGTAGCCTGTACCAATTGGCCAGCTTCACCATTACCAACGCTGTGAACAGCGTAGCGGATATTCCCAACTCTGATTACACCCAGCCGCGCTATTTCTCCAGCTCACTAAAAAATGTCAGCGTAGCGAAGTTGAATCGTATTGGACATAGCGCCTTCATTTATGGAAAGCTTACCGATGCCTCTTTCCCGGATGCCACAGAGGTTGGGGATAATGCTTTCCGTGAATGTCAGCAACTTGTTAATATAAGCTTACCCAAGGCAACTACACTGGGGAAATATGCCTTCTTTAAGTGTAAGGCTCTTACCACCATATCGTTACCCTCAGTGGTTAGTACGGATTGGTGCGTATTTCAAGAGTGCACCACGCTCGCCAGCGTGGATATGCCCGCCCTCACAACCTTGGGCTATCAAACTTTTATAGATTGTATTGCTCTTACCGGTCTCAACCTACCCGAACTTATCACAATTGGCGATGGAGTCTTTTCAGGCTGTACAGCGCTTACCAGCGTAGATTTTCCAAAAGTGATAAATGTGAAAAGCCTTGGTGGTTGCACAGCTTTGCGGATCGCGAACCTGCCTTTGGCAGAAAAAATTGAGAATTATGCTTTTAGCGGTTGCACTGCCCTTACTGATATCTCAATACCCAAGGTTACACAAATAGGTGATAACGCTTTCAATGGCTGTACTGCCCTCAGCAGCATTACTGTGCCCAAGCTTAGCTCCATTGCCCAAAATGCCTTCAACGGTTGCAGCAGGTTGGCTAATCTACATTTGGGCGCAACTCCGCCCACTGCAAACAGCAATTCATTCACCGGCTGCCCCACACCCCGCTTTTTGCAATTAGTGGATGTGAACGGTACACCGCTCACAGATCCTGAACTTACCACAGCCCGCAATGCCTACAAAGCAAAAGACGACGGCGATACAACAGACGATCTCTGGTTTGGCTGGGAGGTAGATAAAGACCTCTATGAAATTATTCAGGACCCCGCAATGAGCAACGGTAGCTTGGTGCCAAGCATTATCTTCTGCCCGGCAGGAGTAACAGTGAGCATAACAGTGCAACCCAATGCGGGTTACAGGATGGTAGCAGGCAGCTTACAAGCTTACAAAACGGGAGAGTCCACAGTAACAGTGGAGGTGGATGCCCTTAGCTTCACCATGCCGGCTTATGCAGTAACCATCACTGCTGAGTTTGAAGCAAATAACCTGCAACTCACGCTCAACGGTAGCACAGCTAAAAATGGTGTTTCACTTGAGCATGCACTTCAGGATGTGGTTTTAAACACAATAAGCTCCTTAGAAATCACGGGTGGCAACTTCAACGTGGACGATTGGCAGTGGTTGCAAAACAACCGTGCTCAACTGAGTGCCATTAACAGTTTTACCATAACCAACGGCGCTAACAACGTGGATAACATCCCCAACAGCATGCAGGGCTATTTTGGCGGATCACTCAAGAGCATCAGTGTAGCCAAGTTGCAACGCATTGGCAACAACGCATTTAATGCAAGCAATCTTACCTCCGCCAGCTTCCCGCAAGCTACCGAAGTGGGTACTCAAGCTTTCTATCACAGCTCTGCACTTAGCAGCATAACCCTGCCCGAAGCCATAAGTATTGGGGTATACGCATTTTATTCGTGTGCCGCTTTGGCCGGTATAGAGCTGCCAAAAGCCACCACCGTAGAAAACTCTGCGTTCTACGGCTGTACAGCACTAACATCTGCAAGTCTTCCAAATGTGACTGCAGTAAAGGGCAGCACTTTCAACGCTTGTAATCTGTTAGAAAATGTGCAGGTTCCAAAAGCCACCAGCATTGGTAGTTCTGCTTTTCTCAACTGCACAAAGCTACCAAGCATCAGCTTGCCCGTGGTAAGTGAGATACAGGGCAATGCATTCTACGCATGCGCTGCACTTGCTACCATGCAAGTGGGTGCCACACCTCCAGCCGTGGGCACAGATGCCTTTGGCGCGGGTGCAGCCAGCAGAAAGTTGGTGTTTGTGAATAATGAGGGTACACCGCTTGAGGGTGAAGCCCTGACCGCAGCCCGCACCACTTATAAAGCTGTGGATGACGGTGATACTACAGATAAAAAGTGGTATGGCTGGGACGTAGATCCTATGCCGCCGACATCTGTCCCAACCGGAGCGTATCAAGCGACCACACTCTATCCCAATCCTGCAAGGGAAATCTTGCATATTGAGGGGCTTACTCAATCTGCTAAGGTACAAATATTCAACAGTGTCGGTGCATTGGTGTTCCAACAGACAGCATATCCGAACAAA
>JAAYQF010000132.1 GCA_012519425.1 Bacteroidales bacterium
ACGAAATAGAACATAGCAACAAAAAATCTGATCAACGCATTCACAATTTATTGGAAGATCCTCAAAAGTTACTTGCCACCATCTTGATAGGCAATAATTTTGTCAATGTATCCATAATATTGATACTGACTTTTGTAACCAACCAGTTAATCAATTTCGGAAATGCAATCGTCATTGCCTTTCTTTTCCAAACCGTCCTGATTACGTTTCTATTGTTGTTTTTTGGAGAAATCACACCCAAGATTTTTGCATCCCGTGAAGGAAGAAGAGTAGCTACTTTCACAGCGCCTATCCTGATAGTACTTTATAAAATATTCAAACCTTTGGTGCATCTCCTCGTCAAGTCAACTTCAACCATAAACCGGCGCTTAGAACGCCATAACAAACCCAATATTTCCATGGATGAGTTGTCACACGCCATTGAACTTACATCCGGTCAAAATGACGAGGACACAGAGATTCTTGAAGGAATTATCAAGTTTGTTAATATTCAAGTGGTTGACATTATGACCTCGCGCGTTGACATGGTCAGTGTTGACATCAAAACATCTTACAAAAACCTGCTTGCTGTTATCGTTGAATCCGGATATTCACGCATTCCTGTATATTCAGGCTCTCCGGACAATATCAAGGGTGTTTTGTATAGCAAAGATTTATTGCCGCACCTGGATAAACCGAATTCTTTTCGGTGGCAAACCTTGATCCGGCAGGCTTATTATGTACCTGAAACAAAAATGATCGACGATTTGCTCAGTGAATTTCAGCAAAACAAAGTACACCTGGCTCTTGTTGTGGATGAATATGGAGGCACTTCAGGACTGATTACCCTGGAGGATATAGTTGAAGAAATTATTGGTGATATCAGCGATGAATATGATGAAGAAGAAGCACTTTATACCAAAATAGATGACCACACATTCATCTTCGAAGCAAAAATACAATTGAATGATTTCTTTAAAATTGGAGAAATCGACGAGGATGACTTTATCGATGCTGAAGCTACAGAAGAAGTCGAAACGCTTGCAGGTTTCATCCTTGAGCTTAAGGGTGAAATTCCCCGAAAAGATGAACGAATAGAATTCGGAGAAAAGTATCTGTTTGAAGTGCTATCAGTTGACAATCGCAGAATCAAAAAAGTAAAACTCATCATCAAGGAAGAACAGGAGGATGAGGAAGCGTAAATATACGTACAGAAAATCAACAAACTGCCTATTAGTCGGAGTACTCGTAGGAGTGTTGTTCGTTGTTTCTTGCAGAAAAACCGGTTATCCCAAGCCTTATGGATATTTTAGGGTAGATTTACCGAAAAACACTTATGTCAGAATAGACACTTTGTTGCCTTATTCCTTTGATATATCTTCACATGCCCAAATAACGTTCAAAAATGAACCTCAGGAAAAATATTGGATAGATATTGTTTATCCCGGCTTGAACGCTGCCATCCACTGCAGTTATAAGGAGGTAAAAGGTAAATTGTACGATTTGTCGGAGGATGCACATCGTTCAGTTTACAAACATTTAGTACGAGCAGACGATATACAGGAAAGATTCTTCAGCAATCCGGAACAAGATGTATATGGTATTTACTATGACCTGCAGGGAGATGTTGCCTCAGTAGCACAGTTTACACTGACTGACAGCACGCAACATTTTTTCAGGGGAGCGGTTTATTTTAATCATGTGCCTAACAAAGATTCCATTGCCCCAATGGCTGATTTTATAAAAAAAGATGTAATTAGATTGATGGAAAGTTTCAGCTGGAAATGAAAATCGAAAGTATTACATATCGGGGCGGGACAATATTGATTGGACAATTTGATGAAGATGCAGAAACATTAAAGTCCATGCTCACCAACTTCAAGGCTTATGAAGCTGAATTTAAACAGCTGACAATAACCAAAAGAAAACAGGAATATTTAGCAGCCAGGTTATTGCTCAATAAAGTTTTCGGTCGTGAGGTTGTAGTTTATTATGATGAGAACAACAAGCCATACCTGCAAGGTGCTCCGGAGCAAATCAGCATCAGTCACAGTAAAAATTATGTCGCTGTTATGGCACATCCGACACATGCTGTCGGTATTGATTTGGAATTGAGAACCGACAGAGTAAAACGTGTATACAAACGTTTTTTAAATCTGGCAGAACAACAATATCTTTATGATGAAAATGACAATAGTTATTTAGAAATTGCCTGGTCGGCGAAAGAGGTCTTATATAAAATAATTGGAAAGGCAGTATTTGACTTCTCTAACGAATTGGAAATTTGTCCGTTTCAACTGAGCGATTCAGGCATGTTACATGTTCTACATGTTTCAGGATCAAGAATATACAGATTGCATTATTTTCAGAACGAAACATACACCCTGGTAGTTGGCGTTGATAAAAAAATTAAACTTTAAAAGCAAACAGAAAAACAACAGATCATGAATAAGAAAGATGTTTACAGACAAATACTGACCAATCGGGAGAAGGGCAGGAAAATGCTAGCCGTTTTGATAGATCCGGATAAAAATGATCTGCGCGATTTGGCGTCCATCATTGCAATTTTAAAAACTTGTCCGCCTGATTTTATCTTTATTGGTGGCAGTCACGGAGTAAATTCGACTGACAGCATCATTGAGATCATCAAAGAAGAAATAGATACTTCTGTAGTACTCTTTCCCGGCGATGCTTCGCAGTTTTCAAAACACGCTGATGCGCTGCTTTATCTTGCTTTGTTATCAGGCAGAAATCCTGAATATCTGATCGGTCAACATATCAAATCTTCTGTTGCCATTAAGCAGTCAGGCATAGAAGTAATACCAACCTCCTACTTATTGATTGATGGCGGTAAAATGAGTGCAGTTGAATATATTAGCAATACCAAACCTATCCCAAGGGACAAGAAAGAAATTGTAAGTTCTACCGCCATTGCCGGCGAACTGTTGGGTATGCATCTTACCTATCTTGAAGCAGGAAGCGGAGCTGACCATCCCGTACCGACCGAAATAATCAGTCACGTCAGATCAATGACATCAACCCCACTCATCGTGGGTGGTGGCATATGTTCTACAACAGCTATAGAAGCAGCTTTTAATGCAGGTGCAGACTTAGTAGTTGTAGGTAATATTTTTGAGACTGAGCCCGAAAAGATGACAGAATTCATCCGCTGGGTTACCTCATTTAATGAAGGAGACACATCGGAAAAAAGAGACAATTTTATTCATCCCGACATCATCAGCATATAAACTTTCGCACACGAGTCTATCTGAATTTATTGCGCTGGAAGTGCGGTTCAACACTTTTGGTGAAATACACGAAGGAAAACAAAGATAAAAGACCACCGACTAAAAATGCAAGCGACAATCCTCCTGCAGAGTCGGCAAACCATCCTCCCAAAATCAACCCGGAACCTACTCCCAGATCCCAGCTTGTCATAAAAGTTGAGCTGGCAGTGGCTCGTCTGTTGTTGGGTGCTAAATTGACAAACAGAGTGTTGAATGCCGGAAAAGTGAGGCCATAACCCAGGCCTAAAATTACCGGAATCAAAAAGAATAAGACTAAAACAACTGCATGACTGTATGTGTTTATTCTTTGAAGAGAAGCCAGTAAGAATAAGCCTATAATGCCAACAAACAATCCCAGTTTAATAGCTTGAGTCAGTTTTCCTCTGTCAACCATCTTTCCGGAAAATAAACGTGAGAACACCATACCACAAGCCAACAAAGTAAAGAAGAAGCCCAAACCAACTTCAATATTTAATTCTTTTCCATAAATGGCCAAATAAGTCATAAACATCCCATATGGAATACCACTGAGAAAAAATGAAAAACCGGCTCTAAAGCCCTTAAACAGAAAGAAACGATCAAAAGCAAAAGTTCGATCCGGCTTTGGTTGAAACAATTTTTCAACCTTTATCGAAGAAGCAAACACGAACCCACACAAACCGGAAATAATAGCAAGGTGAAAAATAGTATCATAGGATGATCCTTTTTCATGAAGCATCAAACTGATCATAGGTCCCACAACCATCGCCAAATTATTGGCAACTCCAAAGTACCCCAGGCCCTCACCCCTCCGGGAAGAAGGAAGTATATCAACCACCAAACTGTTTCCGGCAGTAGTAACAAAACCGAAGGTAGCTCCATGAATTATCCTGATAAGAAGAAACAGATTGATACTGGTTACAACAGGATAGCCTATAAAAAAGATGACAAAGAAAAAGTAAGCGATCAAATACTGTGGCTTTCGGCGAAACAAATCCAATAAAAATCCTGAAAAAGGACGAACCAGCAATGCTGCAAGCGTGTATGATGACAACACAAACCCCACCAAAGTCTTGGATGCTGAAAAAACATCAATCAGATACAAGGGCAAGATGGGGAGCAATAAATAAAAAGCGAAAAACAACAAAAAATTTCCAATACAAGCGCATATAAAGCTCCTTGTCCACAGTTTGTCCATATAACTAACCGATAAAATCCTTTAAGGTGCGAAGAAAAATGGGGTGTAAAATACCATTAGTCGCAACAACATTACCCCCAAAGAGAAAATCTTTCTCGCCATCAAAGTTAGTAATTGTTCCTCCTGCTTCCCGGATCAACAATGCACCTGCTGCCATATCCCAGGATTTTAGTCCATACTCCCAAAATGCGTCAAACCGTCCACAAGCCACATAAGCCAAATCAGTAGCAGCAGAGCCAATCCGGCGCACGCCCCTTGAATTTTGCATCACCCATTTTAGAAAGGCCAGGTAAGGGTCAATTAAGTCAAATTGCCTGTAAGGAAAGCCCGTTGAAATTAGTGACATATTCAAATCGGATTTATCCGAAACCTGTATTTTAACACCATCTAAATAAGCACCGCCGCCCTTCCAGGTATAAAAACACTCTTGCTGTCCGATTTCATAAACCACTCCAAGCACCACGTCGTCATTTTCAACCAGGGCTATACTCACCGCATAAGTCGGAATACCATGTATGAAATTGGTGGTACCATCCAAGGGGTCAATAATCCAATTGTACTTCGCTCCACGAACATTTTGAGTGCCTTCTTCTGCAATAAAGCCGGATTCGGGCAATAGCTTTTGTAGCTCGGCAATAACCAATTTTTCAGCTTCCCGGTCAACATAGCTCACCAAGTCGTGTAAGCCCTTGTACTCCACGAAGGATTGTTTGAAACCTTTCTTTTGTTCGGAAATAAAATTACCTGCTTTTTTAGCTATCTCACAGGTTTGTTTGCAAAGGATTGAATAGGACATTTTAATTATTAATTATGTAATCAGCAGTTATGATTTTATTTATTTATCTATTTATTTTTCTTTCAGTCGCATTATCGACTCCCTTAAAGATTCAATTTTACCGAGGGCGTCCGCATGTTTTTTACGTTCTGCTTCCACAATTTGTGGTTTTGCGTTGGCAACAAACTTCTCATTACCGAGTTTTTTCATTACCAATTCGATAAAACCTTCCAAATAAACAATTTCATCTTCCATCTTTTTGATTTCTTCTTCTGCATCAAGCAAATTATCCATAGGCACCGCATATTCCGTAGTACCGACAAGGAATGAAATTGAATTTGGGGATCTTTCGTTTACAATTTGAATATGTTCCAAGTTACAGAGCTTCAGAATAACGGAATCAAAAATCGGGTTATGTTCGCCGATTATCTCCAATTGAAGCAAATTCTTATTGGGAATGTTGTACTGCAAACGTATCGTACGGATACCGGCAATAATTTCCTTGGTTTTGTCAAATTGCGCGGTCAGCAATTCATCAACCGGCTTAGCTTCAGGCATCAATGAAATCATGATACTTTCACCCTCTTTCCTTTCTTCTAAAGCCTGCCACAATTCTTCTGTAATAAAAGGCATATAGGGGTGTAATACTTTCAATAAGGCATCAAAAAAGCGAAGTGTAGCTTCATAAGTTTTTTTATCAATGGGCTGTTGGTAAGCAGGTTTGACCATTTCTAAATACCAGGAAGAAAACTCATCCCAAAAAAGTTTATAAACCATCATCAAAGCTTCGGACAAACGGAATTTTAAAAACAGATCATCTATCTCCAACAAGGCGCTTGACAACCGGGAATCAAACCATTTAACAGCAATAGCAGCAGATTCCGGCTGTTCTGTGTCAGCTACTTTCCACCCCTTCACCAAACGGAAAGCATTCCAGATTTTGTTGTTGAAATTACGACCTTGCTCGCAAAGCGACTCGTCAAAAGGCAGGTCATTCCCCGCAGGGGAAGTAAACAACATCCCCAATCGAACAGCATCTGCTCCGAAGTGAGCGATCAAATCCAACGGGTCAGGAGAATTTCCCAAAGACTTGGACATTTTGCGTCCTAGTTTATCACGTACAATACCGGTCAGATACACATTTTTAAAAGGCATTGTGCCCTCATACTCGTAGCCGGCAATGATCATGCGTGCCACCCAAAAAAATAAAATCTCAGGGGCAGTCACTAAATCATCCGTAGGATAATAATACTTAATGTCCGGATTATTCGGATGATTGATACCATCAAAAACAGAGATGGGCCACAGCCAAGACGAGAACCAGGTATCCAAACAATCTTCATCCTGGTGCAAATCATCAAAATCAAGGGAATAATTTACGATTTGCTTAGCCTTTTCATACGCTTCTTCCTTTGTAACTGCCACTACATAACCACCTTGCGGCAGGAACCAGGCAGGGATGCGATGCCCCCACCAAAGTTGACGGGATATACACCAATCCTTTACGTTCTCCATCCAATGACGATACGTGTTTTTAAACTTAGGCGGATACAATTTAATATCATCATTCATCACAGCCTTCAATGCCGGTTGTGCCAAATCTTCCATCTTTAAAAACCATTGCATGGATAATTTGGGTTCTATGATCACATCTGTCCTTTCAGAAAAACCTACTTTGTTGGTATAAGGCTCAACTTTCTCCAACAGACCCGCAGCCTGCAAATCCGCTTCAATCTTTTCGCGAACATCAAAGCGATCCATGCCTGCATACATGGCACCATGTTCATTTAGGGTACCATCATCATTAAAAATATCAATACTCGGTAAGTTGTATTTTTCTCCTAATACATAGTCATTCACATCATGAGCAGGCGTCACTTTCAGGCAACCGGTACCAAACTCAATATCTACGTATTCATCTTCTATAACGGGTATTGACCGATTAATAAGCGGCACTAAAACCCTCTTACCTTTCAAATGGGCATTTTTGGGGTCATTGGGGTTGATGCACATGGCAGTATCGCCCAGGATGGTTTCCGGACGAGTTGTGGCAATGACGGCAAATCCGTCTTCTCCTTCAATCGGATAGCGTAAATAGTACAATTTACCATTTACCTCCTTGTGTATCACCTCTTCATCCGACAAAGCCGTAAGTGCTTTCGGATCCCAGTTTACCATGCGTACACCGCGATAGATCAAACCTTTCTCATACAGGTCCACAAACACCTTTATCACGCTCTCTGAACGGGCTTCATCCATCGTAAAAGCCGTCCTGTCCCAATCGCAAGAAGCGCCTAATTTCTTTAATTGCTCCAAGATGATACCGCCATGTTTATGTGTCCACTCCCAGGCATGCACCAGGAACTCTTCCCGGGTGAGATCCGACTTTTGGATTCCTTCCTCAGCAAGTTTGGCTACCACTTTGGCTTCCGTTGCAATGGAAGCATGATCGGTACCGGGCACCCAACAGGCATTCTTCCCCAACATGCGTGCACGGCGCACCAATACATCCTGAATGGAATTGTTCAACATATGTCCCATATGCAACACACCGGTTACGTTGGGAGGTGGGATCACAATGGTGTAAGGTTCACGATTATCTGGCTCGGATTTGAAAAAACCATGATCTAACCAGTATTGATACCATTTCGACTCAATATTGGCGGGATTGTACTTGCTTGGTAAGTCCATCAAAGAAAATTTACGATTAAAACAATTTACTATTCACTATTCACTATTCACCATTCACTGTCCACCAGTGATCTATGCTTTCAATTGTAAATAGTCAATATTTTTGGCCTGCAAAGATAATTAAAATAGCGGAGATGTTCAACTGCACTTTGGTCCGAATAAATTATTGAAGGTAAGAAAAGATTTACTATTTTTGTTTTTCGTAAAACTCATTTTCATGAAAAAAATCATCAATACTCCTGATGCTCCTGCAGCTATTGGACCTTATAGTCAGGCTATACAGGTAAACGGCACCTTGTACATATCCGGTCAGCTTCCCATCAATCCGCAAAACGGCAAAATTGAAACTGACGACATACAAAAGCAAACCGATCAGGTATTTAAAAATATCCTGGCCATTTTAAAAGCTGCCGGCTTGAGCATGGAAAATGTTGTGTTAAACAGGGTGTATCTGTCGGATATAGGTCATTTTCAGGCAATGAATGAAGTCTATGCGAAATATTTCACTTCTCATTTTCCTGCAAGGGCTGCCTTTGCTGTAAAAGATTTGCCTCGTGGAGCTTTGGTGGAGATTGAAACAATTGCAGAAGAAACGGGTTCACGGGTTCCGGGGTTATGGGAGGGGTGCAAATCGTAAACTATTGACCAGCAAATCGTAAATTGTTTGATTTTAAGAGAATTTAAGTATTTATTTATCAATAATGGTTGAATGAGATATGAATTTTGGCTACTTTTACGCAGAAATTATTTTTATTTTATCAACCTAATAAAACAAAAAAATTATGTCTGTAAACAAAGTTATTTTAGTAGGAAATGTGGGTAGAGACCCTGAGATTCGTTACCTTGACAAAAATGTTTCTGTAGCTAATTTCTCCTTAGCCACAACAGAACGTGGTTTCACTATGGCAAACGGAACACAGGTTCCTGACCGTACCGAATGGCACAATATAGTAGCCTGGCGTGGATTGGCAGATATTGCCGAAAAATATATCAAAAAAGGTTCGCAACTGTACATTGAAGGAAAAATTCAGACCCGCTCTTGGGAAAAGGATGGTATCAAGAGATACACCACCGAGATCTACGCTGAAAATATTCAAATGTTAGGCAGAAGATCTGACAGCGAATCTACAGCCACTTCTGCTACGGGCGATATGTCGCAGGCTGATTCCTCACCAATTGAAGATCCGGATATTGCTCCGGCTGAAGATGATGACAGCGGCTTGCCATTTTAGGGATATTCATTAATTAAAAAAAGAGCCAACTAAATCATTGTGAGATAGTTGGCTTAATTTTGGTTAATTAATGAATATCCCTATTTAACTAAAAAACAGTAAGGTGTCTTAGAAGCGTCCAAATGCAAGGCACTGAGATTGAGGGCAAAGGAGCATACTGAAGTATGTGACTGAGCCCGAATGTCGAAAGTAACGCAGCAGTTGGGCACTTATGAGACACCGCTGAGTTTGGACGATTTAGTCGATCGAGCGCTAATTTTTCGAGCGAAGCGGGCGTAGTCTTGACCTTTTTTTGCTTCGTTTTTTTGTGTCAAGACAAAAAAATGAAGTAGAAATTTAAACTTTTTCCTTCAGCAAAGCAAAATCCAACACCTCCATGATATCCTGCACATAATGAAATCTCAAGCCTTTCAAATAAACAGCCTTGATCTCTTCAATGTCTTTTTCGTTTTCTTTGCTTAGAATAATATCGGTAATGCCTGCTCTTTTGGCAGCCAATATTTTCTCTTTGATGCCTCCCACAGGAAGCACTTTACCACGCAAGGTAATCTCACCCGTCATAGCAATATTCTTCCGCACTTTGCGACGTGTAAACGCGGATGCCAAAGCAGTGACCATCGTTATACCGGCAGAAGGTCCATCCTTGGGAATGGCACCCTCAGGAACGTGGATATGAACATTCCAATCATCAAAAAGCAAGGGATCTATCTTTAAATCTTCCGCATGCGACTTGATGTACTCCAAAGCCAGCATGGCAGATTCTTTCATCACATCCCCCAAATTACCGGTTAGGGTCAATTTGGGAGACTTACTTTTACTCAAACTTGATTCTACCAATAAAATCTCGCCTCCTACCTGTGTCCACGCCAAACCCGTAACCACACCGGGATAATCATTTCCCTGGTACTTTTCTTTGCTGTACTTCGGCGCACCCAAATAGGTTTTCAAGTCGTCCCTGGAAATCACAGGATTATATTCAGTATTAGTTGCTACCATCTTGGCTATTTTACGCATCAGAGCTGCGATCTGTCTGTTGAGTGAACGCACTCCCGATTCGCGGGTATATGATTCGATTATCTGAGAGATAACCGGCTTCCTCAACACCACCTGTTTAGCTTTCAATCCGTGGTTATCCAACTCTTTAGCAATCAAATGCCTTTTGGCTATCTCTACCTTTTCTTCCTGCGTATAACCACTGACCTCTATCAGTTCCATACGGTCAAGCAAAGGCCGGGGAATAGTATTCAAATGGTTGGCAGTAGCAATAAACATGACTTTCGACAAATCAAAGTCAACATCCAAATAATTATCGTGAAAAGCCACGTTCTGCTCGGGATCAAGCACTTCTAACAATGCTGAAGACGGGTCACCTTTGTAGTCGGCCGTAATCTTATCAATTTCGTCCAGCACAAATACCGGATTAGCCGACTCAGCTTTCAAAATATTCTGCATGATCCTGCCTGGTAACGCACCTATATAGGTTCTGCGGTGCCCCCTAATTTCAGCCTCATCGTGCAAACCACCAAGCGAAACACGTACATATTTTCGACCCAACGCCCTGGCAATGGATTTTCCCAAAGAAGTCTTACCAACTCCCGGAGGTCCATACAGACAAATAATCGGAGATTTCATGTCACCTTTCAATTTAAGCACTGCCAAATGCTCAATGATACGCTCCTTTACTTTCTCCATACCAAAATGGTCGGCATCCAACACCTTGGCAACATTATCCAAATTGAAATTGTCTTCTGTGTATTCATTCCACGGAAGATCCAACATGGTTTCGATATAATTCAGCTGCACGGAATAGTCAGGAGAATGCTGGTTAGTACGCTCTAACTTCTTGAGTTCTTTTTCGAACACTTTCTGAACAGCTTCATTCCACTTTTTAGTGGAAGCCCTTGACCTAAAATCTGCAATATCCTGCTCAGGAGAAGCTCCACCCAATTCATTTTGAATGGTTTTCATTTGTTGCTGCAAAAAATACTCCCTCTGTTGTTGGTCAATTCCCGCCTTGGCTTTGTTCTGAATATTCAGTTTGATTTCTAACAGTTGAGATTCTTTATTCAACAGTTCCAATAAGCTGTAACCTCTGTCTATTACTTTGTCCAATGTCAATAGTTGAATCTTATCTTTGATCTGGAAACCGAAATTGGCACTAACGTAATTAATTAAGAAAGAAGGACTTTCAATATTGCGTATGGCAAAAGTTGTTTCCGGGGGAAACATACCTGAATTGACAATGATTTCGGTTGCCAAATCTTTGATGGAGGAGACCAGTGCAGGAAAAACACCGTCAGATTTTTTGTCATCGGGCAAGATATCCACCAACGGGCTGACGCGTGCTTTCATATAAGGCTTCGTAGATACCATCTCTCCCAATTTAAAGCGCAGTTTCCCTTCCAATATAACAGTCGTAGTACCATCCGGCATTTCAAGGATACGTACAATCTGAGCTGCGGTCCCTATTTCATAAAGCTGATTGATATTGGGGTCCTCCAGCTTTTTGTCAACTTGCGAACAAACACCGATCAGTTTTTCATTTTCATGTGCATAACGGATCAATTTGAGCGATTTGGGTCTGGCAACTGCGACCGGCATCAGTACTCCCGGAAAAATAACCATATTCCGCAAAGGAA
>JAAYQF010000133.1 GCA_012519425.1 Bacteroidales bacterium
CATTACCTTGGGTCCAGAATCCGGAATTAGTCCAATGGTTAAAGCCATCCTCAAAACTTGGGTTATATATAGACCAGATAAAATCCTCAGGATCTAATGTAGTCAATAAATTAGTTGCAGCCGTATTAATATTACTAGTAACATCAGCATTATAGGTATTGATATAGCTTGTCAAATCAATTCCTCCAATCATATCGGCATAGGTCATATAGCGATCCAATGTCACTTTTGCCAGGTATAATTCATAATCGGCCTGCGACACAAAAATCCATTTGGTGTAATCATCCCCTGAGGGAATGTTGTATTTTACCACATTGGCATAACCCATGCTAGTTCCTTCAGCGGCTGAGCCAACACCTAAAAATTGTTCGGCATTATAACCGCCGTAGGTAGCTGGAACCTGCAAGGTGTAAATGTTTCTGCTTGCATCTGCTACAGCAAGAACCCAAGTATTATCATTGGTATTGTCTGTGTAAACTTCACCATTACTGGCATTGGCAGCAAATAAATACTTGCCATTTTCATCTGCTCCACCAATGTTGTACTGCAGTGTCCATGTTGTCCCGGTAGTATTTACCGCAGTCCACTTCACGATTGAACCCGCTGCATTGATTACTGCTTCATTGGCGTAGGGGAAAGCTGTGGCTATAGCTTGTGTTCTCCAATTACCACCCCGGTTGAGAAAAGCTTTTTTCCCAAGGTTATAAACATAGTAAGTAGTACCTGATACAGGTACACTACCTTTTAGTGCCGGCGCATCCCAGGTTTGTGCAAAGGACACGCTGCTCATTCCTACACATAGGATAAGCAATGAGATTAAGTGTAATTTTCTTTTCATTTTACAAATAGTTTAAAAAATTAATTTTGATACCCCTCCGCTAACAGCAAAACCGTGATAGCAATTGTGTTTGTTACCTTCAGGGATGTTAATAAATAGATTGTTGTTGTTTTAAAAATAGTTGTTGCTGTTTTGATAAAATCGTTTTTCAATGATATGTTAATAACGCATTTTAAGATGGTCGCAAAGGTACTAAACATAAACATATTACGCAATATTTTAGGGCGTATATTTTTAGGAAAATTTTAATTTCTATCTAAAAACCCCAAAATAATGACTAGAAGTATTTGATATTTAGTTTGTTATGTATTCGATTAATTTTTAAACACAATTTGTTCCAACATCTCCTGTCCATTGAACCAGCTCAGCAAATACATGCCGGCCGGCAGGTCGGATATATCGAAAACTGTACTTCCCGAAGCATGACAGCTTATACTTTTCAATGCCTTGCCCATTATGGAATAGAGCGTCATGGTTTTATCTGCCCGGGGCGAAAGCCTGGTTTCGACAGTAAGTATATCGCTTGTGGGATTGGGATACACCATCATTTGGTTGTGGCTGTTCATTCTTGTCGGAGATACGGTGCTGGGACCCACATCCAGCTTCACCCCTTCCCAGCTTGGAACGGTTCTTAAAATCTTGCCGTCCTGTCCAAAATCCAGTTGGTCTATGCATACCTCCCTGTGATAGCCGGGACCATCGTTCAGATAAGCCGCATTGATACGATGATAAACGAAGTACCATTTGTCTTTGCCGGGTAATTGCAAAACGGAATTATGTCCGGTGCCGAAAATGTAATTTTCAGCATCTTGTATCAGGATCACCGGATTGTCAGCTACCGTAATATTGCCAAGGGGAGAGGTTGAAGTGCCGTATGCCACATGATAATTCGTAGATCCTGTATCGTCCACCGACCACAAGAAATAGTACAGACCGTTGCGGTAAAATACGTAAACACCCTCGCGGTAGGCATGTGTGGATAAATCGCCACCGGCGGGAGTCATGACCTTGATCGTGTTCGATTTGATGGAAACCATATCGTCATTGAGTTCCGCACCTGCCAGATACCCATTTCCCCAATAGAGGTAGAATTTTCCGGAGACGGGGTCTTCAAAAACGCAGGGGTCGATTTGTTGTCCCCAGCCTGCCGGTGAACTCGTGATCAGGGGTTCTCCCAAATCGGTAAACGGACCGGTTGGATGGTCGGCAACGGCAACACCGATTTGTTTGCCTCCGCCTGCAGTCGGATTGCCGCTGAAGTAGAAATAATATTTGTATGTGTCCCCGATTTTTCTTTCTATGATGGCGGGTGCCCAGGCATTGCCGTTTGCCCAGCTCACCTGGTCGGTTGACATGTCTAAGATCACTCCCTCATCCTGCCAGTTGAGCAAATCGTCGGAAGAGAAGACTTTGAAATAATATCCTCCCCATCCGGGATAGCCGTCTGAAGTGGGGTAGAGGTAGTATTTATTGGTTTGGTGTGCATAGATGATGTCCGGATCGGCATAAAAGCCGGGCAATACAGGATTGCGTGCGATGCTCGCTTTTACGTTGTACTGCTTGCTCTGTCCTTTGAAACTCAAATTATACGTGATACCTCCATCGCTGAAATCTTGTGCTCCGGCAGGTGTAAGCAAGGTGCCGGGCCATGTCAGAAATTGCGGGTCAAAAGATGATAAGTCGGTATTTTCATCTACCGGCAAGAAAATTTGATTGTCATCTAAAATCCAGTAATCTTTTCTCACAGCGGGGGATTGTACGTCTAAAATCTCCATGGGCAGGGAAGCTCCCCATTTCTGCATCAGCCTTTCTGCTTCCTCTTCCGTAATCTGAATGGTGGTACCATGTCGTGGTGCAAAATCCATGGAGCCGTTATCCACAATGGTGAAGTTCGACAAATCCGTGGATTGGGTAAACTGATACCTTCCCGAAGTGTACATATCATACATTAATATGTAGATGTCGGAGTTAATTAGTTTATAGGTACATGAACCCTCAACAGACTGAGAGGTTTGCTGCAGGTACCTGTCTTCTTCAATCACGAAGGGACCGTGTGTATAATCGGAGACTGCTTTCTTGATGCCGTTTCCACTGCCTTCAGTCTTGAAAAACATATGGTATTTACCATTGTGGTAAATGATGTCGCCGTCGATGGTGGAAGTAGGATGGTCGAACAACACCACCGGTTCGCTTACGAAATCCGTAAATTCAGAGTTGGTATAAGCATAATAGATGACGTCTTTTGCATCTCCTGAACGCATAGACCAGTAAACCATGTATTTCCCTTCGTCCGGGTCATAAATGGTTTGGGGTGCCCAGGCGCGGTTGATGGTGCTGAAAGCCGGGAAGCGTGTTTTGATATCTATGGCGCTGTGCGTCCAATTGACTAAATCCGGTGATTTGAGCAACACAATGCCGTGGTTGCTGTTCCAGCCCAAAGCAGATTTCATATCTGTCACCACCATGTAAAAATAATTTCCGTCCTCGCTCCTCAAAATATGCGGGTCGCGTACCGCCTGATAATGACTGATGGTGTCGGAGGCAATGACAGGTTGGTTGTTATTCAGTGTTTTATAATTAAGCCCGTCCCTGCTGATGGCAAAGCGGATGGATTCCTGGTCGCCTGAATTGCCTGTGAAATAGGCAAACAGATAAGCGGTATGTCCTTCGTCTTCGTGTATGCAGACTGTGAATTCTTTCGTTTGGCTGAAGCTTCCCAAAGTAGCTGTTGCCGTTAGTTTAACCGACAAATTGCCGGCTCCCTTCACAGGCAATTGTAAAACTTGTCCGTCATTGCTCAAGAAATCCGGATTGTCGGACACCCAGGAGATGGTTGAACCCTCCAACCCTTTGGTCGGTAAATTGATTTTTTGCAACCAGAAACACCGGTCACCCAAATCGATGGCGTTGATATCATGGGTTACAGCAGATTGAGCATCTAAAGCCGGTATGATGGTGATGGTGAAAGCTTTTTGTAAGCTCTGACCCTGAAAGAAAAGTGTGGCGGTCAATGTTACTTCAACGGACGGGTTTCCATATGCCGGACGGGTTACCTTACCCGTATTGCTTAAATATTGCAGGTTGTCGGACGACCAACTTACCTGAACCCTGCCATTTATATAATTCGGCAAGTCTAAATCGCTGCGCACCTCATCCGTATTGCCTAATGTCAATGCATTATAGGCGTCTTGCACAGTTTGTTGTGCAAATTCAAGATTCAGTGTTTCCAGTTGTGCGGTCAGTTGGTTGATCTCGCTTTGGTTTAAAGCCCGGTTGTATATTCTGAAATCGCTGAGAGAGGTGTTTTTCAGATAAACATCTCCGGAAAAGTGCGGGCGTCCTAACCAGTTGTAATCAGTGCTTTGACCCATATCTTTTGGCTGCAGGGAAGCATTCCCGGAGGTACGGAGTTCTCCGTTGATATAAATGCTGCCGGTATTGCCGGACTGCACATAGATTACATTTTCCCATTCGCCTTTGCGGGCGGCACCACCTATTTGTATGCCTACCACTTCATTGCCCCATCCGCCGCTTGACTGTGCATAGCGCTGTTGATTTACCCTGTAAGCAATGTATCTGCCCCGCGTTTGGTTGCATGATTCGCGGGTTGAAAAAGCCCATACGAAATTGCCATTGCCGGTGATATTGGTTGTGGGGTCAATAAAGATATTCACAGCTACGGTGAAATCTTCCAAAGTGGCGATCATGGCGCCCACATCGGTGCCCATATCCAGATACCCGTCCTGACTCCCTAAATTCAGGATACCGATATCACCTGTGGTGGAGAGTGCAGCTTCGTTTTTCAGGGTACCGTGATATCCGTTGCCACTTTTATCTTCTACAAAAGTCGGATTGCCACTGTCGGCTTCAAAATCATAATGTAATTGCAAACCTTGCTGCAGATCTTGCCCGTGCAAACCCACCCGGCACAGGATTAATCCTATGGGTAAATAAATCTTTTTAAAATTATTGCCGAATTTTTTGATTCTTCTTTTCATAAATCTTTAATCTTTGTCTTTGTTCTTTTGTCTTTTGTCTTTTGTCTTTTGTCTTTGTTCTTTTGTCTTTGTTCTTTTGTCTTTGTTCTTTTGTCTTTGTTCTATAAATCTATAAAAATCATTTAACTATCAGTTTTTGCGTAAAGCCCGCAGATGTCCTGACAATATAGATGCCCGGTTGTGCTTTAATTTCGGTTGTTTCATCCGTTAAATCAACAGAAAACAGCAAAACTCCCAATACATTATATACCCGGCAGGTTTCAAGTGCCCGGGTTTTTTGGATCATGATTTTTTTGTTTTCTGTCCATGCTTTCGTTGAACCGATGAGAGGATTGCTTGTTCCTGCTGCGGGATTGTCGTGGGCATATTGAAGCCTGGATACTTCTCCGGCCAATTCTTCAATTTCGCTGATTTTCAGCGTTCTGTTCATCATTTTGAAATCATACAGCAGGGTGTTTCTCAGGTAAACATCCGAACCAAACGGCGATCGTCCCAGCCAGTTGTAAGTTGTCGCCCCTATTTCAGAGGGTGTATAATATACCTTTCCCTCTGCTTTGAGTTCCCCATTGATGTAGATTTGGGCAACATTCCCCATTTGTGTGTAAAGCATATGTTGCCATTTCCCTTTGGTAGCCGGCAGGCCGATTTGCAGAGCTTCAGATTCATTTCTCCAGCCACCTTCCGACAAGGCGTAGCGTTGTGAGTTCACGCGATATGCGATGTATTCTCCGTTGGTTTCGTCACAGTTTTCCCGGGTTGAAAATGTCCATAAGAAATTCCCGGCGCCGGTAATGAAAGTCGTGCTTTTGATGTGGTAATAAACGGAGACTGAAAAGTCATCCATTTGCGCCAGGGCGTTGCCTGCTTCGGCGCTCATGTCCACATATCCGTTTGCAGCGCCCAGGTTTATCACCCGGTATGTTCCCATTTGCTGCGTACTTGCCCCGTTTTTTAATTCAATATTGAAATTGTTTCCTGTTAAATCAATGATTTGGTTGTTTTCTGCGGCTTGAAAATGGATCAGTGGCGGACCTGTTTTTTCAGCCAGGAAATTTCGGTAAGCCTCTTTAAGAGAGGCGACTTCATTGCTGACGTCCTCCTCGGTTGCTTCTTCATCCTCCATCAAAGCTTTAGATGCATTCAGGGTAGCTTCAAAGTTACTGACAATATCTGCCGGATATTCTCCGACTCCGCTGCCTGCATCGATGTTCTGAAGTTTATTTTCAATATTCCTGATCAGTAGAGACAAC
>JAAYQF010000134.1 GCA_012519425.1 Bacteroidales bacterium
AGTAATTCACAACCATTCTCCTACCTATGTGCGTCGACAAACAGTTTATTCAGAACACCAAAGATACAACAAAGTAACACAAAAGTTGTAGTTAGGACTTAAGAAAGAGTAATTTATGTAAAACATATGTTACATACTCATTAAATTATTATTAAATTTACGCGAAATTTCTTGGGTGGTGTCTCCGATTGCCCAATTGCTGTTTTACTTTCGATATTTGCTGAACTTGTAGAAGCTTGGCCACCGAGGACGGACACGCAGGCCTGCCCTTACTGCCCTTAATCTCAGCACCTTGCATTTGGACCAGGATGCTTTGTTGTTTTTTAGTCGAATATTTATTTTGAGACTACCCCAGGTTTGATTTTTTGATCAATTAATTATAAAAAACACTAATGCCATTACTTGAGCCAGAAGAGCTTGAAAGCTTAAGTCCGTTGTTTAAAGGAAGTTGCGGAAATGCATTTGGAAAATTTCTTATGCGTATCCTTGCAATAGATAAGGTAAATGATCTTTATGACAGGAATTTCGCACTTAAAGGTCCAGACTTCACAAGAGCCGTTCTCAAAGATATAGGTATGGATTATCAGGTACTTAATCCTGAAGTCTTGCAAAAACTTCCGGAAGGTGCTTTTATCACCATAAGCAATCATCCCTATGGAAGTCTTGATGGGGTAATATTGATTGACCTTTTCGGCCGTATAAGACCAGATTTTAAAATTATTATAAATAATGTTCTGTCACGGGTAAAAACATTGGAAGAAAACTTTATATGTGTAACTCCCATAGGTAACGAAGTTCAGGCTCCTACACAAGACACGCTACGAGGCATTAAAGAAGGCATCAGACATCTTAATAACGGGCATCCACTCGGACTTTTTCCTTCCGGTGCGGTTTCAGACCTAAGTCTAAAAGATAGATGCATCAGAGACCGTCAATGGCAAGAACCGGTCATAAGGATAATAAAGAGAGCTAATCTACCGATAGTGCCGGTGCATTTTTTAGATAGAAACTCAAATTTCTATTATTCTTTAGGGCTTATTGACTGGAAAATACGATTACTTCGACTTCCTTCTGAAGTTTTCAATAAGAAAGGTAAAACTGCGAGGGTGGCCTTAGGAGAAATTATCACACCTGAAGAGCAAAAGAATTATAAAAATAAAGACATAAATGAATTTAGTGATTTTTTAAGAAATAAGGTTTATAATCAACATTAGATAATCAGATATGGCAAATAGTAAGATAATAGATGCGGTAAGAATTCAGACTTCTTTTCTGAACGCGCTCGAAAAAAAATTATTAATTTGGCTTGCAGAAAGGCAGCCCAAGTGGGTAACTTCAGATATGATGTCATACCTTGGAGTGTTTGGTGCTGTTGTGATAGCCACAGGATACATACTTACAGCATGGAATATCAATTTCCTATGGCTGAGCTCCTTGGGTTTTGTTATCAATTGGTATGGCGACTCCCTTGATGGTACCCTGGCAAGGGTGAGAAATACTCAAAGACCAATTTACGGATACTACTTAGACCATACCCTTGACGCGATTAACGAAGTTATTATTTTCATAGGAGTGGGTCTATCAGGGCTGGTACATTTTGAAATAGCGTTGTTGGCTTTGGTAATGTATCTCTTAATGACCATCAATGTGAGTATGAATGCCCATCTGAAAAAGGAATTCAAACTAACATACGCAAAGCTTGGACCCACTGAATTCAGAATTATAATGATAATTATCAATACCCTGTTTGCATTAATAGCTCCTCTCAGAGAATTCTCACACAGCTTCACACTCTGTGGCAAAGAGTTTACCTTTGGTGCTCTTGACTACATCGGAATAGTAATAGTTATCGCACTCGCTCTGATGTATATAACAGCTGTCAGAAATGATATAAAAGGATATGCTAAGATAGACCCTATGCCGGAACAAGAGTGAAGACGGTGTCTCATAGGTGCCAACTGCTGTACTTCAACATCGCTCAGTAACCACGTTACTTTCGATATTCGGGATCAGTGCCTTGCATTTGGACGCTTCCAAGACACCTTACTGTTTTTTAGTTGATTAGACAGCCCCATGCCAAAAATTCTAATTCGATATTTTAAATTTTTAGGTACAAGCATAGTAGGCACCATTGTCGACACGCTCGTACTTTGGTTCTTGTCCGACCTTATTTTCAATCGTGTTTACTGGACCGAATACATATTATCTCCAATAATTTCTTTTCTATGTGCTGTTACTGTTAATTTTCTTATTTCCTATTTCTACGTTTGGAAAGACAGGCAAGTAAAAACAGAACAAGGGAAGAAAAGAAGATTCTTTAAGCAATACGCAACATACAATCTCTCAAGCCTTGGTGTCTTTATATTCAGATTGATCATATTGCTGGCAATCGAAAGACTTACCGGTTGGGATGTGGTGATTTGTAACCTTTTAGCTATGGGAGTTTCAGGTGTACTAAACTTTATCATTAATAATTTGATTATCTTCAAAAAGGGAAAAACTTGAAGCACAAAAAAAGAAAGCCATAATTTTCAAATTTGAAATAATTTTGTACATTTGTCATTACCAAATGATTACTAATCATGATAAAGCTATTTTTAATTTACATTGCTTTATGTGTGTTGGCATCACTTATCGGCAAAGGCTTGAATGATGTTTCAAAAGCAAAATCCTTTATTTTTAAATTTTTCTGTAGTATTATTTTAACACCTCTTTTTGGTTGGATAATTGTGTGGTTTTTAAACCTACCGGTAGATAATAGTGTAAACGAAGAAATGTTGAAAAAAATTAAGCGAAGAAAATAGCCTAAAACAATATTTTGGGGAACTGGTGCGATCTTGTACCGGTTTTTTTGTGTTCAATAATACTTATAAACTATCTCTATCAAATCTGACTTCGCCATATCGGCGGGATTAGTGCCTGGTTCTCCTTCGGGAATTTCCTGGTTCAGTTTTTTGAAATGATCAACCCAAAATGGCTCTTCAAGTCTGGTTTCTTTGTTTTTGAATGACATGGGCTGTGCCGGGAAAATCGGTTTTCCATTGCTGTCCAGGAAAGAAAAACGTACCAATTCGCTGCAATAAAAATCATCGTTTGATTCGCTGTATGCAAAATCATATTTTTTGCCTAAATGCATCAAAGCCCTCTGCGGAGCCTCTTTGGCTGATTTTTCGTGGACTTTTTTCATCCTGCCAACAGCAACAATTGGTTTAGAATCAATTTTTGCCGATTCATCAATAAAATCTGCCAGCGGGGTTTTAACTACTCCTTGTTTTGGTGCTGCTTCAAGAACAAATACGGAGTCATTTTCAATACAAGCTATCCCAACATGCGAGAAAGGGATTTCACCGTCCTTTGATGTCGCGTTCTGAATGGCTTTCAGCAACTCTGACTCACCTTTCCCAACAGAAAACAGCAAATCACCGTCTCTCAATTTGAAATTATCTACCGGTATATTGCATGAAGCAAGCAATGTACAAAAACTCAAGAAAAACACTATTTTTTTATCCATTTTTCTTTCAGCCAATTTTAAATTGAAACAATTCACAGCACTTAATATACCTAAACACATAAATTGTTTAAAATATCAAAGTTACAATTAACAACACAATTTTATAAAAAACATACAAAATATTTGTATGTTTGTAACTAATTAGTTACATTTGTGGCGTTAAATAATTCTGTAATGCGAGAGATATTCAAAACATACGAATTTGAAGCATTTTTGAACGAATTAGACGATAGAACAAGGACTAAGTTTGATTACGCCATCGAAATCGTGATGACCATTAAAGTTATACCTGCTAAATTTGTAAAAAAGCTGACAGGCAGTAAGTTTTATGAATTGCGTGTTTCGGTAGGTTTTAACGAATATCGCACCATAATATTCTCTATTGACGCTCAGAATGTAATTGAAGCTACCAAAATAATACTAATAAACGGATTTTGAAAAAATCTGAAAAAGACTATAAAAAACAAATACAAGAAGCAAACAACATATTAAACAATTACGATTATGAACACTAATAAACGCCAATTGATAAGCATAAATAAGGAATTTGATAAAAAATATGGCGTTAAAGGAAGCAATACTCGCTCGGAATTTAACGCAAAAGCAATGGCTTGGTATTATGGGGAAATTCTGCGTGAAAAACGCATAGAAATGAAAATAACACAACAGGAACTCTCGGAACGCACCGGATTAAAACGCTCCTATATATCCCGTATTGAAAGAGGTGTGACAGATATGCAACTATCCAGCCTGATACGCATATCCCGAGCGTTAAATTTAAAGTTTGTATTAGTGTAAGGGAAGAAAAATGTTGAAAAAAATTAAATGAATAAATTAGCTTAAAACAATATTTTTGAGAGGGGCTGTCTCAAAAGCAACTATTTAACCAAAACCCGCAAGGTGTTTTAGAAGTTTCCAAATGCAAGGCACTGAGATTGAGGGCAAAGGAGCATACTGAAGTGTGTGACTGAGCCCGAATATCGAAAGTAACGTGGTTACTGAGCAAGGTCGAAGTACAGCAGTTGGGCACTTATGAGACACCGCCTCTTTTTTGTACTTTTGCCGTCAATTACACCAATTTATGGATACACTTTTAATCATCCTCGCATTTATACTCATTATCATAGGCATTCTTGGTTCTATTTTGCCGGTATTACCCGGCGTTCCGGTTAGTTACGTTGGAATTTTGCTGTTACACTTTACTGAAAAAGTGCAATTTACCACTCAGTTTTTGATATTCTGGCTGGTCATGGTCATTTTAGTACAAGTACTCGATTATTTGGTTCCGATTTGGGGAACGAAAAAATTTGGTGGCAGCAAACGGGGCATTTGGGGCTGTGCCATCGGGATGGTGGTGGGATTGTTTTTCGGACCCTGGGGAATTATTCTCGGCCCTTTCCTTGGGGCAATTGTAGGCGAACTAAGCGGCGGGAAGCAAACACAATCAGCAATCAAAGCCGGATTTGGTTCGTTTATCGGATTTTTACTTGGCGTTATTTCCAAACTGATAGTCGGCGGGTTTTTATTGTATTACGCGATAGTGAATGTACTTTGATTATACTTTACTTTGTAATTCTAAGCCTGGGCAGTGTCTCATAAGTGCCCAACTGTTGCAGTTAGCACCCTACATTTGAACACTTCCAAGACACCTTGTCGGTTTTTGGTCAAATATCTACTTTTAAGACAGCCCATAAAGTAATCGTGAAAAGGCAATAAGGTAAATTGGAAACAGGAATCAACGATATTTACGCTTTTTCTTACCACATTCATCGCTAAAAAACAATGTTATAATCTGATTTATTTACTCTTACGCTTATTTATCAACATTTTATTTCTACATTTGTGGCGGCAGTGTCTTATTTTGTTTTTGACATTATTTTTTAACAATAAAATTTTTTACGATTATGAAACAATTACTTACTCTTTTGTTAGCTGCTTTGTGTGCAACAGGTATGGCACAAGGTGCTGTAGGCGATACATTTACCGCAGGCGGTATCGAGTACAAGATCACTTCTGAAACTCCGGCAGAAGTAGAAGTAGGCTTGAATGCCGGATTTGCCGGAACAAGCGTAGATATTCCCGCTTCAGTAGTGAATGGCAGTATTACTTATGCCGTTACGGCAGTGGGGAGCGATGCATTTAAGAATAAATCTTCACTTACTACCGTAACACTATCCGAAGGTGTTAAAGTGATTGGTAGTCATGCGTTTAGAAATAGCGGGATCACTTCCATTGTAATTCCTAATTCGGTAGAAGCACTTGGCGGTTTTGTTTTTTATGGGTGCAATGCATTAACCTCCGTGGAAATTGGGAACGGTGTAACACAGATTGATGTTTATGCTTTTAACGAATGTGCTAACCTAAAAACCGTCAAAATAGGAACGGGATTGACCACCGTGAACAATGCGTTTACTAACTGTCCTCTTCTAGATGATGTAACCTGCCTTGCCGTAACACCTCCCACAACAAGTGGAACATTTGGCGGTACTACGCCGAAAGCTTCTGCTACGCTTTCCGTTCCGTTGGGCAGTGTCAGTACTTATCAAACAACTAATGTATGGAAAGATTTCGGAACTATCCAAGTATATACACCTACATCCGTTCATACGCTTGCAGAAAGCGGTATTGCCTTGCGGAGTGGTAAAAACAGCCTTTTGGTTACAGTTCCGTCTGCTGCTTCCGTATCGGTATTTAGCATTATAGGCTCCAAAGTGTATGACAAAGCACTTCCGGCAGGCACGCACAGCATCGCTCTACAGCAAGGTGTGTACATCGTAAAAGTAGGTAAGGTGCAAGAGAAAATTGTGGTACGATAAAATAGGTGCGAGTTCCGTGGTGCGGGTTCACGCAGGATCGCGGGTCGCAAAATCGAAATTGCCCAGGGACTGGCTTCAGACCAATCTCTGGGTTCTCTTATATGCTTTGGTAACAACTCTTGTTTGGCGAGAACATTTGACCTTGACTGGTGAGCCAAAAAACAAGTGAGATTGGCGTAAAGAATCGTTCTTGTCTGAGCTGCGCAGCAGCGAGTTTGAACGATTTAGTCAATCGAGCGCAAGTTTTTTGAGCGAAGCAGGCACAGTCTTGACCTTTTTTTGCTTCGTTTTTTTGTGTCAAGACAAAAAAATGAAGAAAGGTTTGAAGTAACGACAAGTTCCGGGATTGCGGGACTTTCCGATTATTTGACCCTCACCACTGATGCTCCGCTTACATGCTTTTGCAAATACAAGGGTTTTCGCTCGGATTTAAACTTGCTGGCACCACTCACATGAATCTTTAATGAATCGCTTACATCGGCTTTGACTGAACTGGCGCCGGAAGCCTGTATTTCTGCATTTTTTACGATAAACTCTTCGGCATCCAATTTAGAAGCACCATCAACGTCAGCGTCCAACCGATAGCTGTGTCCCTCAAGTTCAGCCTTGGATGCACCGGAAAGATCAAGTTTTAAATTTTGAGAAATAGCTAAGTTTACATCTGCCGATGAGGCACCTGACAGGATTAAGTTCATGTGTTCAGCCTGAAATTTTTCGGTAGTTTCCAACGAGCAAGCTCCCGCTAAATCAATGGTTTCAATTTGATTGGTGCCGATGCTGACACGAATGGGACGATTGATACCGGGATGCAAATTGACTTTTTTTCTGTACAAATTCAAAACTCCGTCCTCATCAACTTCTGTAACAAGGTATGACAATGCTGATGGATGACCCTGCACAACAACTGACTGTACTGTGTCTTGCACCAAAACAATTTTCAATGCTCCGCCGGTTTTTAAAGATTGAAACGCATTTACAGTCCTCACCTCATCAACAAAGTCATCATCCACATCGTCCGACCAATAAACACCCGGTATATTAAAATCATGTTGACTCCAATGGAAAAAAGTTTTGGTCCCCAGCCCTATAATCATAAATATACCGAGTAACCACAACACAAACATCACCCAGGGTAAGGCTCCGGTTTTAGTCTTTTTATTCCTGAGGGTTCGTATTGCCCAAAATACGACCATAAAAATGGGAATACCGATAACAAAGAGCAAAGCCAAAATCATCAATGCGGTACGAAGCGGGGAAAGAAATTCCCATCCGGGGAAAACTCCTGTCAGCATGGATGGTTCAAAAATCATCAAAGATAAAGTCAGCAACAAGGCTCCTATTAATATCAATCCTACAAACCCCATCACTACGGCAATAAAGCCCAGGAAGATTTTTGCCAATAGTAAAAAAATACTGCCCAACCTCTGTCCAATCGAAGCAGTTGAAGTCTTAAAATCTTCGCTTTCGACATAATTCTTGATGTTTTGAGCTTCCTCCTTTATTCGCTCAATGGTCACATCTTCTCCCTGCATTTCCAGTTTCTGGGAAATGGTTTTGGCTTCGGGCACTATCAACCACATAACCAAATAAATCGGGATAAGCGTGCCCCACCCAAAGAAAAGAAGTAAAATTAAAATTATCCTGACAGGAACTACATCCCAGCCCAGATAGGCAGCCAGACCGGCAGCAACACCACCCAAAATGGCATTTTCTCCATCACGGTATAATTTCCGCCTGGGTCTTTTACACTTATTTTTGTCAGACCCGGAAGATTTTGCGGATTCATCGAAATCCCCATCTTCAAATTGGTTGGGGTTGCCCATGATGTTGATGACAGCTTCAACATCTTCCATGGTAACGACCGTTTTTCCTTTTTGCAATCTTTCGTTGAACAGCTCGGCTATACGACTTTCAATGTCAGCCATTACCTCTTTCCTCTCTTCAAGAGAAAGACGTTCTTCAACATCGTGCAGATACTTTTTTAATACTTCATAAGCATCATCGTCAATGTGGAAAACTGTGTTGTTCAAATTGACTGTAAATGTTCGTTTCATAGCAACGTAATTTTATTTGTTTTTTAATTTTTCAATTACTGAATTTAACTCTTCCCAAGATTGCTCTAACTCATTGAGCAAATCATTGCCTTTCTCCGTCATTTCGTAATACTTCCGAGGAGGACCCAACAAAGATTCTTCCCAGCGATAATCCAAGATATCAGCATTTTTCAATCTCGTCAACAAGGGATATAAAGTCCCCTCCACTACTATCATTTTAGCATTTTTCAATGCTTCAATAATATCAGACGCATAAGAAGGCTTCTCTTTCAGAATCAGCAAAATGCAATATTCTAAAAAGCCCCTGCGTAATTGGGTTTTTATCCTTTCTGCACTCATTTTAAAAACTCTAATACTTTAATTCTCAACATATATTCATATTTCGATTGGGAAAGCTCTGCCAACACTTGTGTCTGGTTTGATTTTGCCTGATACAATTCGTACACAGATGCTTTCTCTGCCTCGTATTTTTGTTCGGCATACCGATATGCTTCTTTCGAGGCTTCTTCAGATTTTTTAGCCGCAATGTACCGGGCCTGTGCAGCCAACGCATTTTGATGGGCCTGCTGAATTCTTTTTCTCAGGTCCATTTTGGCGTTTTCTATCTCTAACTTGCTATTTTCCACAGCCAATTTCGAAGAACTCACACGATTTTTAACTTCTAATCTATTGAAGATGGGGATTTGCAGGTTGAAGCCAAAGTTGGTACTCAGGTTATCGTTCAATTGTTTTGTAAACACATCGTTGGGAACACCTTTCATATCATAATACCCTGTTCCCAAAGAAGCGCCGAAACTCAATGAAGGATAGAAAGCCGAACGAGCGATATCCACATTTTTCTCATTGCTTTGTAATCTGTATTCGGCACCGAGAATTTCGGGACGATGTAGAACCGCAGCATTATATATCTCATCGGCAGAAGTCAGCAAAGGTTCGTCCATTAACAAATCAACCGGCATTTCCACATCCAGGTTTTCAAAATCCTCAATTTCAATAATCTGAGCCAGGTCCAACAAAGCCAATTTGAGATTGTTCTGAGCCTGCGTAAGATTCAATTCTTCCTTGGCCAACTGTGCTTTTAACTCAAACAACACCCCTTCCGCCTGTTTGCCGGCGTCTACCAACCTGGATGTTTGCTCAATCTTCTGGTGCGTCAATTCCAACTGACTTTCCTGCATTTGTACATTTTCCTTGTACAACAATACCTGTAAAAAAGCAACGGTCACATTCAACTCTATATCCGATTTAATCTTTTCCAAATCAGCCTCCGATGCCTTCATTTCTGCCCTGCGTGCATCAATATTGTGCTTCATTTGCAAGCCATCGAACAAGGTGATGCCACTTGACAAATTAAAGGAACTACGCGATGAGTTGATACTTTGGTAAGTATTGTCGGCAGTCAGCGAACGCCCCAAAGTAAAACTCTGACCTGCAGAGGCATTCAAATTCGGCAACAGATTCATCCTCGCCTGTTCATAAGCTATTTCACGCGATTGCCGGTTCAGCTCTTGTTGCTTGATATTGCGGTTGTGGTACAATGCAGTATCAATACATTGCTGAAGGGTAAAAACCGTTTGAGATTTTACCGCCAAGGTTGTGAGTAAGCAAGTTATGATGATTAATGATGATTTATGCATGATTGTTTTTTTTGTTAAAGAAATTATGGAAGTTAAGTAGTTGGTAGTTAGTAGTTAGTAATTTAATTTAGGAAGTTAAAGAAGTTAAAAGAAGTTAGAGAAGTTAGGGAAGTTACGGGGTCCGGGGTCGCGTTGTCTGGTTTATTCATTGTCCTTCTTCTTTGTCTTTGTTCTTTTGTCTTTGCTCTTTGTTCTTCTTCGTTTATCGTTCTTCGTTCTTAATTCACTTCCCGTTCTGCACTTACTGTCATTTTCTCCTCAATCTTTTCTGCTCCTCTAATTTTTTCATTCAACTTAAGTCCACTTTTTACTTCGACATTGATGCCATCAGACAAGCCAATTTCGACTTGTTTTTTCTCGAATTCTTGTGGGTCTTCTGTAACCAATGTGTAAACGAAAGTCGTATCCTTACTGAACTCCAAACAGCTTTCAGGAATCAGCAGGACCTCTTCGGCTCTGTCAAAAACAATTTCCGCATTGGCACTGTATCCGGCACGGATAAAAATATCTTCGGGAACAGTAACAGCGGCTTTCATATCAAACATAATCGCACCTCCCGAATCAACACCTTTTGGTGCAATAAATTCAAGCACAGCATTTAGTCGCACGCCCTGCATTGCACCTATGGTGATGTCCATGGGCATACCGGCATGAATTCTTCCCACTTCGGTTTCATCCAACTTACCTACAAACAACATATCATTCATGTTAGCAACGGATGCTATGGTGGTTCCATCATTAAAGTTATTCGACTGGATCACGGAATTACCTACTTTCACCGGAATGTCCAGTATCGTTCCGTCAATGGTAGAACGAACCAGGGTATTGCTTAGCTGGGTTTTATCGCCGGTGATGCCATCGCGTGTCAGGCTCAGATTATCCTGTGCAGCCCGCAGCTCAGCTTTATCGTTATTGTATTGCAACTCGCTTTTCTCAAACTCTTCCCTCGAGATCACCTTTTCTTCAAAAAGTTTTTTATCCCTTTCGAAAGTATTGGCTGTTTGGTCATATGCCAGTTGCGCCCTGACCACCCTTGATTCGGCATTGTTCAAAGAAACCATATCAGGGATCAGCTTGATTTTGGCAATGATATCACCTGCCTTGACATTATCGCCGGGTTCCTTGAAAATTTCGGAGATGATGCCCGACATTTGTGGCTTAATGAGAATTTCATTGCGCGGTTCCACCTTGCCCGTTGCCACAGTTTTCTTCTCTATATTCCCTTGCGTAACTTCAACAATTTCGTATTGAATCACCTTCGGGCGGGATTTCTTCCACAAAAACACAAAGGTGCCAACCACACCCGCAACTAAAATTGCAATAAAAATAAATCTGAATACTTTTTTCATACGATTGAAATTTGTTTTTAAGTTGTCGTATGGAACTTTTGATGAACTATTTAATCATTTGCATAAGCAAAACAATTGATCAAGTCAGTTATCTCCGTTTCATATTATTGTATAATTATTTTAATCATCCTTATTCTTCCCTTATCGCCTCTATAGCCTTGATCCTCACCGCTCTGTTGGCTGGGATTAAACCGGCCAGTGCCCCAATGATCATCAATACCACCAAAGCGCCAACTGCTATCCCAAAGTCTATTTGCGGATTTTGTATTAATTCTTCCCTTCCTTCCAGTAGTTTTCCTGCTAAGGATAAGACCCCTACACCCGACATCAATCCTGCAACACCGGCAATTAATGTCAATACGATACTTTCTATTAATATCTGTCCGACTATAGCCGTTGGTGTTGCACCAATTGCCCGTCTGATACCTATTTCTTTGGTACGTTCACGCACGGTTACCAACATAATATTGCTGACTCCCACTGCTCCGGCAAACAGGGTTCCCAGACCAACCACCCACATCAACGAGACAATGCCAATTCCTAAATAGAGAAACATAGTGAACATTTCTTCTATGTTCATTCCACCAATTGCGGATTCATCTTCAGGAGCAATATTATTAGCCGCTTTCAGAACAGCTTTTACCTTATCTTCCAAGACCGTTACCTTCACTCCGGGTTGGGCAGTCAGTGCCATAATATGTATCGAATTTCCCATATTAAAAACTTGCTGCATGGTTGAAAAAGGCAACACCACAGACTCTTCAGCTGATCCGCCGACATTGATGTTTCCATAACTACCCGACACGCCCACCACCTGAAAATAAATGCCGTTCACCTGAATATCCTTGCCTATCGGATCTTCCCCATGAGGAAATAAAACTTCATATACCCGCTCCCCAATAACACAAACCTTTCTTTTTTCTGCAACATCAACTTGATTGATAAATCTTCCCAATACTTGTCTGGGTCTGTCTATCAGTGCATAATCCGTAGTCATACCCTTGATTTGATAAGCACCTGACTTGTCGTTACGAGTGACATTATTGGTATTACTGCCACTGAAAATCATAGGAGCGATATACTGTAATTCAGGAACCGTCGATTGTATCAACTGGATATCTTCATTTTTCATATCCCAATTACGTCCTTTTCTGAAACCCTTATACGGCAGTGAAGTGCGCTGTGACCACATAAAGCAGGAGTTGGTTGAAAAGCTTTCTATCTGTGATGAGATACCTCGTTCCAATGCCGTACCCGCGCCTACCAAAACGACTAACATAAACATGCCCCAGAATACCCCAAAAGCCGTAAACACACTGCGTGATTTATTGCTTGTGATGGTATTCCATACTTCGTGAAACTTATCTAAATCTAAGAAGGACATTGGTTAGTAGTTAGTAGTTAGTAGTTTAGTTAGTTTTCATTACGCATGGCTTCTATGGGTTTTATTTTCACGGCTTTCCGGGCAGGAATATAACCTGCGATTATCCCCGCAACAATCATGATCATGGTAGAAAAGAACACATAATATAAATTGACGGTCGGGTCCTTAAAGATTGTCATTCCTTCCGGATTACCTGCTGCCGACTGTTCCATCACCAGGTTCACCAATTCCGTGACGCCTATCCCGGCCATCATGCCTATGTATCCGAACACTGCCATAATTAAAATTGACTCAATGATGATGGTCAGTAAAATTTGGGCAGGTGGAGCACCAATGGCTTTACGAATACCGATCTCGCGAGTTCTTTCTTTTACGGTAACCAACATAATATTACTTACCCCCACCACTCCGGCAATCAGGGTTAAAACACCCACTATCATCACAAACAGGCTGATGGCACTAAAAATACTCATGGCTTGCAAATAATCACGCTGTGAATTACTTATCCACAAACTTTGCGTATCCTCAGGATCAAAAATCATGGTCTGTGACAGGTTGGTCCTCAGACGCGTGTTAAACTCTTCGTTTGCCTCTTCAGTATTTAAGTCCTGCACCACCATCGCCATGCTGCGGTATTTCTTATCCGGATTATAAATCAACTGTGCAGTGGTGTAGGGAATATAAGCATAGCCATCTCCCCATTCCTGCTTTTTGGAATTGACCCCGACAATCTGATACATAATTTGGTTAACATTGACGTACTTGCCCAAAGGTGATTCCTCTTTAAACAAAACCTCCGCAATCTTTTTATCTATCACCATCACCTTTCTATTTTCACGAACGTCCACTTCGTTGATAAACCGGCCTCCATGCGGTTCAAATTTCAGTTGGTAGATTTGTTCATAAGAAGGCAAAACTCCCCTGATGCCATAGCTTCCGTATTCATTCTGATAACTGATGTTTGATGTCCTGCTGATGATGGGTGTCGGATCTGTTGCCTCCGGTAAATTATCATTTATAAGTTCTAATTCTTTTTCAGTAAAATTCAAGGATCTGCCCGACTGATAACCTTTATAAGGCATGGATGTAACACCCGTCCACAACTGCACCGTATTCGTAGCCCTCCCTCTGAAGTTTGAAATTACACCGTTTTTCAATCCGTTGCTTGCTCCCAATAGAATGATCAATATGAATATTCCCCAGGACACGGATAAGCCTGTGAGCACCGTCCGCAACTTATTGCGTTTTAAACCTGACCATATTTCTTGAAGAATATCCATTGACAGTTGCTAAGTATTAATCATTATCAATAATCCCGTCCTTGATACGAACAACTCTCTTAGTTGCTTCTGCTACTGATTTTTCATGGGTAACTAAAATGGTAGTTAGTCCGGTTTTATTCAGGTCCGTGATCAACTGAATTACTTCCTTTGTGGTCTTGCTGTCCAACTGACCGGTCGGTTCGTCTGCCAGCAACACCTTTGGCCTGGAAATCAAAGCACGGGCAATTGCAACCCTCTGCTTTTGTCCGCCCGACATTTCGTTGGGCATATGATACGCCCAATCCTTCAAGCCCATTTTGTCCAGATACTCCATAGCTATGATGTTGCGTTTCCTGCGACTCACTTTTTGATAATACAAAGGCAGAGAAACATTTTCCAGGGCATTCTTAAAATTTATCAAATTAAACGACTGAAACACAAAGCCTATCATCTCATTACGGTATTTGGCTGCCTGCCGCTCCGACAAATTTTTAATCAGCTTACCATTTAAAAAATAATCGCCTTCATCATAGCTGTCCAGGATACCAAGTATATTAAGCAGGGTTGATTTCCCCGAACCGGAAACACCCATGATGGCAACATACTCGCCCTGCTCTATTGTCAGATTTATCCCTTTCAATACATGCAGTGATGTTGCTTCTGTATAATAGGTCTTATGAAGATTGCTTAGCTTTATCATCGTTCAATCAAAAAATTCCCTGCAAAAGTAAATAACTATATAGTACCTTGCAATACATAGTACTGTACAAATAAAATAAACTGGCTATTAAAAACGAATTAAATCACTGTATATAAGAATATTAAACATATATATCAATTGGAAAAATTAATGTTTTTTAATAAATAGACTAAGTTTTTTAGAAGTTATTAAGTGGAAATAGGCGAAATTATTGACATTTATCCATGGGTTATTACACGTGTTTTTTATATTTCTATTGCACGTATAAAAATATATATTTATCTTTGTGTGGTTTTAATCAAACGAGAAAGGACGAAATCATGACTACCAAATTAACATTAACAATAGATCAACAAGTTATCATTAAAGCCAAGCGTTATGCTAAAAGTGAAGGGCGTAGTCTTTCAAACATTGTTGAAAATTATTTAAGAGCCATCTCTGTTGAAAAAGCAAACAATGATATGGAAATTGCCCCCATCACCAGGTCATTAAAAGGCTCCTTCAAGCAACCACACGACTTTGACTACAAGGACCAATTAGATAAACAGTTAACCGAAAAATACCTCAAATAAAATGGACATAGTTCTCATCGACACAGATGTTATTGTAGATTTTTTCTTCGACCGCAAACCTTTTTCTAAATATGCAGCAACCATTTTATCGTGGTGTGAAGAAAAAAAGATAGTAGGATATATCACCCCGGTCATTTGCAGCAATACTTATTATTTACTCAGACAAACAGCCACGCATGAAAAAGTTATGAGTAAGTTATCACAACTTCTATCTATAGTAGATATCATTCAAATGGATGGCCAAGTAGTAAAATCTGCTTTAAGTTCTAATTTTAATGATTTTGAAGATGCACTACAACATTATGCTGCTGTAAGTCACGGGAAAATCAACGTCATACTGACACGAAACACAAAGGATTTCAGGAATAGTGAAATTGGGGTAATGACCCCGGAAAACTATATCTGCACAAAAGAATTAGAGAAGGAATAATCACTCCATCTCCCCATTGATCACCTCCCAGGTATGCCGGATCAATTCCGGACTGACTTCATTGCCATAGGATTTGACATCTATGGAATCATGCAGAATGACTTCTATGGTTCCGGGGCGAACGTAGAAAAGTTTACCGGGATGCAACCGTTCAAAACTGCCTTTGATGGTGATGGGTAAAAGCGGTAATCCCAAGTCGGTCGCAATGCGAAAAGCTCCTCTTTTGAACTGACTCATCTTGCCGGTCTTGGTGCGTGTTCCTTCGGGAAACACAACCACAGAAACACCTTTAACCAACCTATTTTCAGCTTTTTCCAAACTCTTTTGAGCAGCCATGGGATTACTTCTGTCTATAAAAATATGTCCGACAGATTCACAAGCCTGTCCAACCAAGGGTATTTTTCGCAACTCCATTTTCATGATCCACTTGAACAAATTCGGCAACCAACCATACAAGGCAAAAATATCGAAAATAGACTGATGATTGGACACAAAAATATAGGATTTGGTAGGATCGGCTTTTTCTAAACCACTGACTTTTACACGGATAAAAAACAAATAACAAATCAACCTGCTCCACCATCTCGCCGGATAATTGGTTACCCGGCTATTTGGGGCAAAGGGAGACATGATAATGGTCAACAAGGCAGTAATAATCGTCAACACCAGCACTACAGGCAACACGATCAGATATTGATACAGCAATAAAAACGGATTTATTTTCATACGATTAAATTTTACTTTTTAGTTGTCGTATGGAACTCACGATGAACTAATTTAATCATCCACTTGGGTGGAATAATTGATTTAATTAGTTCATGTTCGTTTCATACGATTACAGTTTATCTTCTTAACCTCATTCTGAGGACTTTAAACTCAGTTCTTCTGTTTATTTGATTCGCTATTTCTTGCTCGTCAGGCTCCAGGGACAATATAAACTCTTCAGTTAAAGCGGTATCAAGAGGAAGAAAAGGATATGTTTTATGTAAACTTTCATCAACCACAAAAGGCTTATCCTCTCCGTGTCCGACAGAAACCAACCGATCTTTCGCAATACCGGCAGCAATTAAATAGTCCACCACCGACTTTGCCCTTTTATTCGACAAATCCAAATTAAAATCATCATCTCCCTTGTAATCCGTATGAGCACTAATTTCGATGACAATATTCGGGTTATCTGTGAGCATGGTATGCAATTCTTGCAAACCCTTTTCTGATTCAGGGGTTAAATCCCACCTGGCAAATTCAAAAAAGATATTCTCAAGCTGAACCGGTCTGAACACCGCCGGCAACACCAGATCAACCGTAAAGGTTTCGCTTTTATTGACTCCACGGGAAGACAGTTCGGTTTTTTTATTTAAGAAACCGCGTGCAGTACCCAGCATCACACAGTCCATGTCTTTATCGATTTTGATGCGATAGGACCCGTCCTTTTTAGTCACCACACGAATATTCTTACCTGTGTTACTGATCAATCTGACCGTGGCATCGGGGATTGGATTCAGTTTATCATCCAACACCTTTCCCTCTACAAGCACTTCCGTTTCAGGAAGCTCAAAAGACCATATAGCATCAAAGCCTCTGGTTTGTCCCCTGTTGGACGAAAAAAATCCTTTTTCTTTGTCACCTTCGAAAGCAATACCAAAATCATCCTGGTTGGAATTGACCGGCATCCCCATATTGGTCACCGTCCATTCCGTTTTCTCATCTTCTTCCGCATCCTCTTTAACAACGGGTACAGCTTTAAAAATATCCAATCCGCCCACACCGGGATGACCATCGGAAGAAAAATACAAAGTCCCGTCTGCCCTCACATAAGGAAACATTTCATCGCCCGGCGTATTGATTTGCGGTCCCAAATTTTCTATGTATTTACAGGTAGCTCCTTCTAAAATACCTTTCCAGATGTCTTTGCCCCCTTCGCCATTTGGAGCATCCGAAACAAAATAAATCGTTTTTCCGTCCGGTGCAATGGCAGGGTGCGCTATTGCAATGCTGCTATCTTTGAAAAAGGTGATCTTCTGGGGTGCAGTCCAGTCACCTCCGGCACGCGAGGAAGTATAGATTTCCACACTGGCATCGCTGTCTTCTTTTTGCGGAGCCAGGGAAAAATATATGGTTTTCCCATCGGGAGAAAAGGCACAATTTCCAAGTTCGTTACCGTCAGTAAACTCCTCAGACAATGTAGGTTCAGGTTTACTCCACTTGCCCTTTGCGTCTTTTTTAACAAATACAATATTGCTGTTCGGCAGATTGGTTACCGCATTATTGACGGCACCTTTCTTAGGTCTGAAGTTATTGGAGGTAAAATAAAGCTGATCGTAGTCACTGCCCTGAAAAGTTGGACTGTAAACATGTTTATTTCGGGCATAAAAAGCATTTTCCCGTTTGACAACATATCCGGTAGGTTCTGCTTTCCAGGAAGCAACAAGCTGAGTTCCAAGAAGTCCGTTTTTAGCCAGCACGTTAGTGCTATCATATTCCAGATAAATGTTGTAGTTTTTTGCAGCTTCACCGTACTTAGCGTTTCGGTGCTGAGCATGTGCCAGTTTCAGATAAACGATACTATCCTGATATTTTGACCGTACTGCCCTGTTATACATCATCTCAGCACGGGTATAATTCAGTTTTCTCAAACATTCCGCTTGATTATAAGCAACCCTGGCTCGCAATTCAGGAGTTTTAGAAGAGATTTTTGAATAGGCTCGTGTATACAATTCAGCTGCTCCGGCATATTCTCCTGCCTCAAATTTTTTATCGGCAGTTGCTAAGCGGGACTTTACTCCACAACCAACCATTAATAATTGGAATACAACTACTAATGTCACAGTGATAATATGTGAAGACCTGTTCAATGGTTATCAGTGCTAATTCTGATTATGGAAAGTGAGTTTCGATTAGCAACTAAGCTTACCTTCTTCTTGCTTTCGCCCTCATTTTTCCCCTTCCTGAAGTCGCCATACGCATCATCTTTCCGGTTTGTTCAAACTGTTTGAGCAAACGGTTGACTTCCACGATGGTCGTTCCGCTACCTTTGGCAATGCGTTGCTTGCGACTACCATTTAGAACGGAAGGATTAGCTCTTTCGTATGGTGTCATGGATCGAATAATGGCTTCTACACCCTTGAAAGCATCATCATCTATGTCCACATCTTTGATAGCTTTTCCCACACCCGGGATCATGGCGGCCAGATCTTTGATATTCCCCATCTTTTTGATCTGCTGTATCTGCGCCAAGAAGTCATCAAAATCAAATTGATTTTTAGCTATCTTCCTTTGTAAACGACGGGCTTCCTCCTCATCATACTGCTCTTGTGCACGCTCAACCAAAGTGACAATATCACCCATACCCAGGATACGGTCTGCCATACGTTCCGGATGAAAAACATCCAGGGCATCCATCTTCTCACCGGTACCTACAAATTTAATGGGTTTATCAACTACGGAGCGAATCGACAAAGCTGCACCCCCACGGGTGTCACCATCCAATTTAGTCAGCACAACACCATCGAAATCCAATCTGTCATTAAATTCTTTGGCAGTGTTCACGGCATCCTGCCCGGTCATGGCGTCCACCACAAATAAAATCTCCTGTGGGTTCAATGCCTTTTTGATGGCAGCTATTTCAGTCATCATCAACTCATCAATAGCCAAGCGACCTGCGGTATCCACTATCACCACATCATTATAGTGTTGCCTGGCGTATTTTACCGCTGCCTGAGCAATAGCTACAGGATTTTTATTTTCGGGCTCTGCATAAACAGGTACATTCAATTGTTCCCCGAGGACTTGCAACTGATCAATGGCAGCCGGGCGGTACACGTCGCAGGCGACCAGCAAGGGACGTTTGCCCTTTTTCGACTTGAGCATATTAGCCAGTTTAGCCGAAAAGGTTGTCTTACCCGAGCCCTGCAATCCCGACATCAGAATAACAGCCGGATTACCTTTCAGATCGATATCGACAAACTGTCCGCCCATCAAAGCCGTCAGTTCCTCATGCACTATTTTTACCATCAACTGAGAGGGTTTTACGGATGTCAACACATTTTGTCCCAAAGCCTTTTCCTTAACGGTATCCGTAAATGTTTTGGCTATTTTATAATTAACGTCAGCATCCAGCAAAGCCCTCCTCACATCCTTAAGGGTTTCAGCCACATTGATTTCAGTAATTCTACCCTCACCCTTGAGGATCTTAAATGATCTTTCTAATCTTTCGCTTAATGATTCAAACATATAGGTTTTATTTAAAGCCGCAAATTTAAGATTTTTTCTTGAAATAAGCGAATGTTTACGGGGTACGAGTTCCGGGTGCGGGGTACGGGGTCCGAAGTACGGGATGCGAGTTCCGGGGTGCGTAGAAAAATCCAATATTATTTAAAGTCTTCGAAAAACTGCAACTATCTTGAGCAAAAACCTTATTTTTGTGCTTTATATTTTTTACAAATGTACTTTTTACCACATGACAAAAATCAAAAAACAATAAGTAATTACTGTTCAGCTTATTGAACTCGGGGCTTTGCCCCAAACCCCACTTCATTTTTTTGTCTTGATACAAAAAAACGAAGCAAAAAAAAATCAGGACTGCGCCCGCTTCGCTCGAAAAATTAGCGCTCGAACAGCTAAATCGTCCAAACTCGCAACTTCGTTGCTCAAACAAGGACGATTCTTAACGCTGTTCTTACTTATTTTTCGGCTCACCGGACGAG
>JAAYQF010000135.1 GCA_012519425.1 Bacteroidales bacterium
CCCCACAAACAAACAAAAAAGGTTGACTCTACTTTATCATGTATGATCAACCTTCTATGTTCTACATCTATAGAAGAACTCCATCATTCATCCTGTACAGGTACGGAAACCTGTATCGGCTCTGATTCAGGATCTTCCTTCACTTCAATCTCCTCAGAAATAACTTCCATAACTTCTATAACTTCCTTAACTTCTTTAACTTCTTCGTTTTCTATAACTTCCCCAATCCCATCAACTTCATTATTTTCTATAACTTCATTAACTTCTGTAACTTCTGTAACTTCTGTAACTTCCCCGACACCAACAACAGCCGCCCTCTCAACTTCTACCTTTCCTCCATCTGCTTGAGCAAAAACAAATGGTCTACAAGGTGGTTTAGGTTTCTTTTTGCCCAGGCCAACGCTCAATCCCAATTGTATACTGGTGTTGGCTTTCGTTAGTGGTATGCCTTGAGGGTTGTACCTTAAAGGAACGTAATCGCAGGCAAGGAATATATTAGCAACATACAGGTTTAAACCTAAACCAATGCCTATAGATTGTCCCATACCGTTTAGCACTGTATAACTGGTTGATAAATTAAACATAGATATGGGTTTAAAGGTCACCATACCCGTAATCTCTGCGATATTGCTACGTGGTATGAATCTATTGGAGAATAATAACCCAAAGCTGATTTTATCATTTAAAATGCCTGCTTCAGCACCGATATTCAACATGGGGGGCAAGCCTTCAACAAATTTTTCCTGATCATCAGAAATAACGGGTTTCGTCATACTTATCATCTGCTCCTGCAGGGCAGCAAAGGGATCCTCACCTTCTTCCATTCCTTCAAGATTAAAGTCTTCTACACCGGTATATTCGAGTTTTCCTTTTGCCCGTGCTATTTGATTGCTGTTTTTATTCCAGCCGACAGCACCCAAATCAAGGATACCTAACGACACATTGACGCTAAGAGAAGGAGATGTAATAAGTGCATAACTTGCACCTAAATCAATTGCTGCACCCGCACCGGCTAATCCAAATTTTGTAAAGCTGAGACTATCAACGGTATTATCAGCATCGGGAATCATTTCAATTCCTGAGGCATGAATATCTATCACAGCATCCGATTCAACAGCCCATTTATACTCTCTCATATCAATGAACAAACGATCGATGCCTACTCTTGCTCTGGCTCCACCCAGCAAAAGTTTACCTTTTGCACCTACCCGTAATCTGTCAATTACCTCGAAAGATGAACCCAAAGATACTTCACCCAACATACCGGCCGAGAAATCAAGATTTCGAATGTCATATACATCTCCATCTTCTGCAGTCATACCTTTCTTGAAAAACTCAAAAAATGGTTTTGGTATATCCATTCTGGAATAAGCACGGGTAGCTACTTCGAAATTCCAGAATGAATTTCCTATAAAGAAACCGGTACTTAACAGACTCAGACGATTATTCAGCCTGATATAATTGTTATCCTTCAGCATGCTTAAAAATTGATCCGATGTAACATCCGGATGCATAAAAGTCAGCAAGGGACCGCCATTGGGATTCGGAAAAAAGAAACTGGTAAAACCCAAATTTGATTGTAACTCAAACACTGTGGAGCCAATTGCCGGGTAAGTAATATACCCTCTCGTAGGAGCCAATGCCGGGTTCAACAAGTGGCTATGTGGGGCATTTTCCATGAAATAACTAATTCTCGCTACAGATTGTGCATGTGTAGGTTGCAACATTAATAATATTGCTGCAAGACTGATTAGTATTTGATATTTCAACTGTTTCATATACATGTGGATTAATAATTATTAGTTTTAAGGGTCACATTAAGACCTCCAAGCACACGTGCTCTCAGGTTTGCCTTGATAAAGTTTGTCGGTTTGATCGGCGTTCCTGCAACCGTTTCATTGGAGGTTGCCTTAAACACAAGAACCACTTTGTTCAAATCTTTTAGATTCTCTAAATTATCAGCCAATTTTATCCTGATGTTTGAATCTACTCCACTTCCGTCGGATGCACCGGCAAGGATAGTTTGCGCCGGGGAGGTAGCTAAAATATTGTGATCAGCATCCATCATGATCAATTCCATTTCAAGATCCAAAGGAATAGAATTGGTTATTTTGGCTAAGATTTCCAGCGCACCTGTTTTGAGATCCAAATCCCCAAACTCCAGATTGACATTTTCGATGGTATCTCTCAATACTATGTTCAGGTCCTTTCCAAAAGATAATGGTAAGATAATGTCATACTTTACCTTCAATTTATAATCAGCGACCAAATCAATCATATGCTGTACGCCGGGATTGATAGTAGGTACAAACTCAACCTGTACGGAATCAGGCACGGGTTTGAACAGATTCTGCAAATGTGTTTCCGCAAAAGTATAGCCGTTAGGCATACCCGATTGTCTGGGAGCATACCAATAACCTGTTTCTATGATTTCATCCGGAGAATTAACTTTTGGAAGGCTGAAATTCAGAAAGATCTTCTCATCTGTAAGTTCTTTTCCATCAACAAATTTAGTCAGTGAGAGTTTGGTGTCAATCGGAATACCCAGATTACTTTCTGTTTTGAGTGCCAGGATAGGATTCAGTACATCAATCACCGCATCCTTGTTTCTCATAAATTCCGGGAATTTATCCAAAGGAACATTCGGAATCTCCATCTGGTCTCCAAGATTAATATCTACTTTACCATATACTGATCTAAAATTAAGTCCTTTAAGCTCCACAGATACGTTGGCCGTGATGTTCTCACCTTGTAAATCATCAGTGTTCACAGTCGGATCGACAACAAATATATCCGTCTCAAAACGAATCTTATCATTAACTGTCAATTTGCCGCTCAGTTCAGAGGCATCAAATTTAAACCCTCTGACGCCGAGTGTTTTGGACAATCGGTTATTTCTGTCAAAAGATTCATCAATAATCAGTTCGTTCTTATCATTGACCATTCCAGGTTCAAAAATCAATATATCCGGAAATTTGAGTATCATTTCAGCTTGAAGCAGACTGTCTCCCATATGAGGCAGGTTGTTGAACGTCATCTCAAGTTCCATTTTTCCTCCATCCTTGAACAAGATACTATCCAATGCTGTAATTTGCGATGGCATGTCTTCAATTTCCATTTCCATTAGGGTAGAATCTACATTTTGTGCGAGCAAAGTATTCATTTCAATGGACGTACCCACTATGTTTATATTGGAGATGTTCGCACGAAAAGTTAACATATCGTCTTCTAACGAAGATATTGCCGCTGAATTTACGGTGCCCTGTTTAAAAAGAGTACTTCCGGTGATATGGAAAGTGTCTTTCAGCAATAAGTAACCTTTGTCCAAATTCCGATTGATAAGGAAAGCCTCCAACTCCAATTCAATATAGTCAGGTATTTCACCTTTGATGTGATATTGATTGTTAGCGTCCAAATTAGCATCGGGATAAAATATATACAGATCGCTGAATTGTAATAGTATTTCATCGCCTTCCAGAGGAAGTGGTGAATTGGGCTGCGTAATGTCGATACGAAGTTTACATCCGGGTTCAACATTCACTCTCCCTAATCTTCTCGCATTCTCAGTGATATCAATCTCAAATTCGAGCTCTACCGGAGTGTCTTCTACATCCTTTTTGATGGGGTTGGTAACCACTGTTGCGTAATCTAACTGCATGGCTGTTTCGAATTTCAGATTGACAACAGGGTCATCTTGTTTTGAACTGCTGATATCCTTGCTATTAGCTCGACCACTTACACTAATTTGCCCGGCATATGATACACTCCCTGACCAATCAAGGGCATGATGATCGTTTATCGGTGTATCTTCAAAATCAATCTCTTTCAAATTCAGCTCAATAAGATAGCCCTCCTCAATGTCAAAAGGAATATTTTGTACTGAATACACATTACCGGACAAATTGGGATTTTCATCAAAAGTGAAATTATCGGGAAAGGTGATATCTAAATAGACAATTTGATAATTCGAATTTGTCAGAGGCGGCCAATCATTGGGATCAGTTGTTATTTTAATGATTAAATTTCCATCATAAGTAGCACCTGGTGTTTTTACAAAATGCAGGGATAGAATATCATTGATTTCGTCCGGTATCCCATCGTCAAAAATTTCGAAATTTGACGTATCTTTCAATTCAGTCAAAAACGGAGGAATGTCAAACTCCAATTCTGGCCCACTTAAAGCATAATCAGAAAAACCGATACTAAAATCAGTATTCAGAACTATGGTAGGAACGATATTTCCAACTTCTATGGAAGGCATATTCATGTTAGCTTCCTGAGTTTTAGAGAAATTAGGAATAGTAAAATCGCTGATATCAATATCACCAAAATCTATTTGGGTAACTTGTGAAAAAGTCTTGTCGTCAAACTTTAACTTACTAACATCCACATCTCTCAATAGATCGTCTAAGGTCATAGAATCGGAAATACTTATACCGTACCCGCCATCTTCCATGGTTCTGAGAAACTCTAAATCGTCAGGGCTTAGAAAATCACCTAAGCGCATGGTATCAGTGGTTCCAATGGGCAAAGCCAGGGAATCACCGCCAATCTGTATTTCGGTACTTATACCTTCTGACATGTCATACATCGGGTCAACACATGAATTGACCAACAGACCGGTTGTTGCAAGTATCATGATACCCAACAACACTTTTTTGATTTTTTCTACAATACTGCTCATTGTAATTGATATAAATGAGATTAAAATTGATCTTTTTCAGCAAAAACAAGCGTACTGACACGCTTTTATCAGTGTTTTAACTGTACAATCCGGACAAGTATCTCTCTGCTTCAATGGCGGCCTGACACCCACTTCCTGCAGCTGTAACGGCTTGTCTGTAGTGAGAATCAGCCACATCACCGGCAGCAAATACACCGGGTACGTTGGTTATGGGTGTTCCGGGCCTGGTTTGAATATAGCCTACTTCATCGGTTTTTACCCATGGTTTGAATATTTCTGAATTAGGCGTATGACCGATAGCCAGGAAAAAACCATCAATTTCGATGTGTACCTTCTCTTCGTCAGCTTCACCCATTCTTTTTATTAAATTAGCACCTTGCACTACCCTGTTACCTGTTAATCCAACAGCATTATGTTCGAATAACACCTCTATCTTTGGATTTTTAAACACACGATCCTGCATGATTTTGGATGCCCGCAAATAAGGCTTGCGTACAATCATATACACTTTTGAGGCCAAACCTGACAAATAAAGGGCTTCTTCGCAAGCAGTATCCCCTCCACCCACCACTGCAACTTTCAAATTGCGGTAAAAAAATCCATCACAAGTGGCACAGGCAGAAACCCCGGACCCGGCATACTTGGTTTCATCAGGCAAGCCCAGATATTTTGCCGTCGCACCGGTAGAAATAATGATTGTATCTGCTTCAATGACTTTTTCTCCATCAATGATTACTCGATAAGGGGCTTTGGATAAATCCGTGGCAGTGGCTTGCCCAAATCTAACATCTGTTCCGAATCTCTCGGCTTGTTTCCTTAAATCAGCCATCAATTCCGGTCCGGTAGTCCCTTCAGGATATCCCGGAAAATTTTCCACCTCAGTTGTTGTCGTTAATTGCCCACCAGGCTGCATGCCTTCATACAATACCGGAGACAAATTAGCTCTTGAAGCGTAGATGGCAGCTGTATACCCTGCAGGTCCTGATCCAATAATCAAACATTTTACCCTTTCTGACATATTTTTACTTAGCAATTAGTAGTTTTTCCTTTATCTCAAATCATTCAAAATTACCCCTTCAAACTTCGATGCGTCAAAAATAAACATTTTTGCATGAATAGATGCATCTTTTTGGTAATTTGTAATAATAATTTCATATGTTACCGGAGTTTTTTCCTGGAGCCTGATGGATTGTAACATCTTGTCTTTTTTGTGAAACTTAACAATCAACTTTTCAAATTTTTCTTGTTCATTTTTAGGCAACATTTCTATCGTATGATAATGAACGTCTGCCTGATTGATCAAACGTGAATTAAATCTTGACAAGTATCCGGAAACCACCATCATAGGATTGGTTTGGGCTAATTCGTCTGCGGTCGGCGTAGAGATATTCACTTCACGAGTTTTTTTAAAATATACCCATTGTGTAGTTCCATTGAACCACAAACTTAGTTCTTCCGAATCAAAATAAAACTGATTACCCTTTACCACTACGTCACCTGAAACCTCTTGTGAAATCAGATCTTTTCCTTCAAAACTTTTAATGGTGAATTTTGCACTGATGCCCCGGGATTGAACGATTTGCATCCAACGATCTACAAGCTGTTCAGCATCAACATTACTCCGGGCACTCAACGTAAAAACGGAGCATATGGATATGCATATGGATAAAATGTATTTAATCATTGCTGCTTCAGTTTTTATTTGAACATTTTAGTTGGATGTTTTTTATTACAATTGCTTTAATATTTGTTCAAGTTGATATTCATCCATCACCAATACTTGCCGTGGCTTACTGCCTTCACTCGGACCGACAATTCCTGCAACCTCCAATTGGTCAACGATACGCCCGGCTCGATTGTACCCAATAGATAATTTACGTTGAATATTGGATGTGGAACCTTGTTGGGTGTTGACTATCAATCTGGCTGCTTCTTCGAATAGCGGATCTCTCTGGCTCAAATCAACTGCACCGGGAGCCAATCCTTCTTCATCCTCATCAGCACATTCAGGCAACGCAAAAGTAGTTGGATAGCCCGGTTGAGCACCGATGAAATTCACAATATTCTCTACTTCGGGGGTGTCTACAAATGCGCACTGCACCCGAATCAATTCGTTTCCGGAAGTAAATAGCATATCGCCTCTACCTATCAGTTGATTGGCGCCCGAACCATCGATAATGGTACGAGAATCGATCTGGGATGAAACGCGGAAAGCCACCCGGGCCGGAAAGTTCGCTTTGATAACGCCTGTAATGATGTTCACAGAAGGACGTTGTGTTGCAATAATAATGTGAATACCGATAGCACGGGCTAACTGCGCAATGCGGGCAATCGGAAGCTCAATTTCTTTTCCCGCAGTCATGATCAAATCTCCAAACTCATCAATGATAACTACGATATAAGGCAGAAACTTGTGGCCTTTAGTCGGGTTCAGTCTTCTGTTGATGAATTTTTCGTTATATTCTTTAATATTGCGGGCATGGGCTGTTTTGAGCAGTTCGTACCGCTCGTCCATTTCTTTCACAAGAGATTTCAGCGTTTTAATTACCTCTTTGGTATCGGTAACGATAGCTTCTTCTCCATCCGGTAATTTTGCTAAAAATTGCTTTTCGATGGAATTATACACATTGAACTCAACCTTTTTGGGGTCAATGAGTACTAATTTTAATACGGACGGATGTTTTTTGTATAACAAAGAAGTGATAATAGCATGCAATCCCACAGACTTCCCTTGCCCGGTAGCACCGGCAACCAACAAGTGTGGCATCTTGGTAAGATCAACCATGAAGATTTCGTTGGTGATGGTTTTTCCAAAGGCGATGGGCAAATCAAATTTCGATTCCTGAAACTTCTTCGAGGCGATGATTGAATGGATAGAAACAATTTGTGGTTCTGCATTAGGAACCTCAATACCGATGGTTCCCTTTCCGGGTATAGGTGCAATAATACGAATACCCGTTGCTGCCAGACTCAACATGATATCGTACTCCAGATTACGTATCCTCGATATCCTGATGCCCTCCTTAGGTACGATTTCATATAAAGTGATGGTGGGCCCGACTGTGGCTTTGATTGACTTAATATCTATGCCATAATTTTGAAGCGTGGTGATGATGCGCTCTTTATTGGCGGTTTGCTCCTTCATATCTATCGGAGTCTCATTGTCGGTTCCGTAAATTTTCAACAAGTCCAGTGTAGGAAATTGATATCTTGACAGATCCAGTGTAGGATCATATTTGCCCAATTTTTCTAAATTATAAAACGGATCTTCATTCTCATCCTGTTTGCCAAAAGCATTGTTAATATCAACAGGTGCACTTCCTTCTGCATCAACGGGCTGTTCGATTTCAAATGACACATCATCCCTGGTAACAGATTCTTCTTCAGGTTTTTTATCAGTTTCTTTCTCTAAGTCGACTGTATCAGTTTGATCAATCCAATCTTCTGGTACGATTTCAGTACCAACGGCGACTGTAGCCTCTTCATCTTCCAAATCAATGACATCGTCATCTGATTCATCACCCCTTTTAGATGAAAATATCTTGCCCAAATACTTGATGGTATTAGCTGATGCAATGACTGCATAGATTAAAAACAATCCTCCCAAAACCAACAAAACACCCAAATTACCTATATAAGAAATCAACCAGCTGGTAACACCAACGCCATGACTTCCTCCCAATCGAAAAAATAAAGGCGTGTCCAAATAAATATCGATTAATCCTAAACTTAACGATAGCCAGACTAACCAAAAAAAAGCATGAAAGAAAGCTTTCCAAAGAGAACAAAGTTTTTTCTTCATCAATCGGAATGATAAAATGATGGTGAAAAAGGGAATGGCAAAAGCACCGATCCCGAAGCCCTGATCAATGATTCGGTGAGCGAATAATGCACCGATGACTGAAGTGATGTTTTTGATGCCGTCTCTCTCCTTGAACAACTGATTCAGCCCAATCTCCATTTTACTCAGATCATCGGCACCTACGAAGAAATAAGAAATCATCCCGATAAGAAAATAAACGGATACGATCAAAATTGTGATACCAAGCGCAAAATGCAAGCGCTCATTTTGCAAGAAATCTACCAATTGTTTTCTCCAGGCTCCGTTAGTACTTTTACCGGCCTTTTTTTTATCTGCTTTCTTTCCTGATACTTTCAGAGGAATGGTTTTAGTTTGTCCTTTATTCTTAATACGTGTGATATTAGGTTTTCTAGGAGGCATATATATGGCTGTTTCAATTTCGTATAATTACCAATTTGCAAAAATAGTAAAAAATCATGCTTAAATCGTTATATTTGATATAATTTTACGGGAAATAATTTAGCAAATTCTTGTTTTTTTACAAAATCTTATGACCGTTTTAAAAACTAACTCACTTACAATTGGTTACATTAATCGCGGCAAGACCAAAACGGTACAATCCGATTTAAATCTTTCCGTTGACAGAGGGGAATTGGTATGTTTAATAGGACCAAACGGCAGCGGCAAAAGCACTTTGTTGCGCACTTTAGCCGGATTACAACAGCCTTTATCCGGCAAATCTTTCGTCAACAGTAGGAATGTTCAGGATATTTCGTTAAAGGAAAGGGCGCGCTTGATAGCTTTGGTACTAACCGACAGAATTGAAATTGAACATGCTACTGTCCGATCGGTCGTAGCCATGGGAAGACATCCGCATACCAATTGGTGGGGCAATGTACGTGGCGATACCTTACAGTTTGTGGAAGAAGCATTAAACATGATGCACCTGCAAGATAAAGCTGCACAACTGATGACAGAATTGTCAGACGGAGAACGTCAGCGTGTAACCATAGCTAAAGCTTTTGTACAAGACACTCCCATTGTCATTTTAGACGAACCCACTGCTCACCTTGATTTGCCAAACAGGGTAGAGATTATGCTGTTGTTGCATAAGATGGCTCACGAAACGGGAAAAACCATCATTTTGTCCACTCACGAACTGGATATGGCTTTGCAGGCTGCCGATAAAGTCTGGCTCATGACATCAGGAGGCGGAGTGGAAGTTGGCGTGCCCGAAGATTTAGTCTTGAACGGAAAATTCAACGAGGCATTTCAAAGTGATAATTTTGTTTTTAACCCGGCCAATGGCAATTTTTCCATGAATTACAAGCCACACCGACAAGTATCAGTCAAAGGCAACAAAATGAGAATGTATTGGACACTTCGTGCCCTGGCAAGAGCAGGTTATGAAGCAGTAGAAAAGACCAATCCTCTCGTCATCATAGAAGATGATTGTTGGAGAATTGGTCCTGAAAAATATGACTCTATAGAGGAATTGCTGATCGGCTTATCGAACACCGTGCATCATGCGGACTAATTTCTTGTTCAGCGCAATCAGTAATACTCCACACAATATCACAAAGAGAGCTACGTAGAGAAAAATTTTCCCTGCTCCCATAGCTTCGACGGAAGAAGCCAAAAATCCACCTATAATATTGGCAACAAAAGAGGACAACAACCAAACGCCCATCAGCAAAGAAGCATATCTCGGTGGTGAAAGTTTGGTTACTACCGATAAACCTACCGGTGACAGGCACAACTCACCCAAAGTGTGCAGCAAGTAGGTAAGTACAAGCCAAATCAGACTTGCCTTAACATTTACGTCAGTCACATCTCCTCCTCTTTCAGCTACGGCTCCTAACATGAAAAAGAATCCGAGTCCCAGTACAATCATACCGGTACCCATTTTTATGGGCGTTGTCAATTTTTTGCCAAATTTAGAAACCCAGAGCATTCCAAAAAGTGGTGCAAATGTCACGATGAATAACGGATTTACCGATTGGAACCAAGGAGTTGGAATTTCGAATCCAAAGACAGTACGATCAATATATTTATCGGTATATAAACTCAATGAAGAACCGGCTTGTTCAAAACCTGCCCAGAAGAAAATAGCAAAAACAAATATGACAAAGATCACGATGATTCTATCCTTTTCTTCTTTGGTCAAAGGTTTTTTGTTGTTAACTGCCAATTCTTCCGCAGTCATTCCATTTACCACGGAGCCTCCCGGCTTCGAACCAATATCTCCAAGGTATTTATTCCCAAGCGTATTGAATAGCATTTGACCAATAAACATACCTATAGCGGCAGCCAAAAATCCGTATCGGTAACCGTAACTCATTACTACCTCTCCAAACTCATTGACTTTGTTAGCTGCAAAAAGATTATCCGTTAAGAAACCGACTACCAGGGGTGCCATGAAAGCCCCTAAATTGATCCCCATATAAAAGATAGAGAATGCCGCATCCCTTCTGTCATCCCCATCTTCATACAAACCGCCTACTAAAGTGGAAATATTGGGTTTGAAAAATCCATTTCCTATAATGATCAGGAAAAGACCAATATATAAACCCACGTAATTATTGACGGCAAACAACATGAGTTGCCCTGCCATCATGGTAAAACCACCAATAGTTACAGCGTTCCTTTGTCCCAAATACTTATCTGCCAACCAACCACCAATGATGGGCGTAAAATATACGAATCCTGTAAAAAAGCCATATATCAAACTTGCTTGTTGTGCATCTATAGCTAATCCACCTTCTAAAAATGATTTGGTTAGATATAAAATCAGGATGCCCCGCATCCCGTAATAACTGAAACGTTCCCACATTTCAGTAAAGAATAATAAATAAAGTCCTTTCGGATGCCCTTGTTTCTTTTTGCTTGACATTATAAAAATATTTAAATGAAAAATTTTTTAGAACCGCCAAAATTAATAAACTTGTTTCAAAAAACAAGTTTATATTAGATTTAGTTAATAGGATGACTGAAGATTTTACAATTATTTTTAAATTGCATAAATGTCGAATATTTAGCCAAAAACATTAAATTTGAAAATAAATATGACATTTTTGTAGAAAAATGCTTGAAAAAACAAAATTTTATATACTTTTGCAAGCTCAACATCGTATTGAATTATTTCAATTCAATCGTACCAACTTAAATATATAGTAATATGAATATTAAGAATTTGATGTCTATGCTTGAGTCAAGACATCCCGGAGAACATGAGTATTTTCAGGCAGTAGGAGAAATGCTCATCAGTATTGAAGATGTGTACAACGAGCATCCGGAATTTGAAAAAGCCAAAATTTTTGAAAGAATAGTAGAACCTGACCGTATTTATACATTCAAAGTGCCTTGGGTGGATGATAATGGTCAAATCCACGTCAACCTTGGTTATCGCGTTCAATTCAACAACGCCATTGGTCCTTACAAAGGTGGCATACGATTTAGTCCTCATGTTACATTATCAACACTCAAATTTTTAGGTTTTGAACAAACTTTCAAAAACGCATTGACTACTTTGCCTATGGGTGGAGCAAAAGGCGGTTCTGATTTTGATCCTACCGGAAAAACTCCCAATGAAATTATGCGTTTTTGTCAGGCTTTTATGCTTGAGTTATGGCGGTTCATCGGTCCTGAAATTGACATTCCGGCCGGTGATGTTGGTGTCGGAGCACGGGAAATAGGATATATGTACGGGATGAACCGCAAGTTAACACACGAAAACACGGGTGTCTTTACTGGAAAAGGTATAGAATATGGCGGTTCTTTGATCCGACCGGAAGCAACAGGGTACGGAGCATTGTACTTCATCAGTCAAATGCTTGAAAAAATAGGTACAGACGTGAAAGGTAAAACAGTTGCCGTCTCCGGATTTGGAAACGTTGCCTGGGGCGCAGTTCTCAAAGCTACTGAGATGGGAGCTAAGGTTATCACGATTTCCGGTCCCGACGGATATGTATTGGATAGAGATGGTATATCGGGTGAAAAAATCGACTACATGCTTGAATTAAGAGCATCCAACAAGGATATTGTGAAGCCTTACGCTGACAAATACGGTGTCCCTTTTATAGCCGGTAAAAAACCCTGGGAAGTAAAAGTTGATATTGCCATGCCATGCGCAACGCAAAATGAGTTAAATGGCAATGATGCTCAACAATTGAAAAACAATGGAGTACTTTGCGTTGCTGAAGTTTCCAATATGGGTTGTACACCTGAAGCTATCGATTTATTCATAGATAATAAAATTCTCTATGGTCCGGGTAAAGCCGTTAACGCAGGTGGTGTTGCAACTTCCGGTTTAGAGATGACACAAAATGCCATGCACTTAAACTGGAGTGCCGAAGAGGTTGATACAAAGCTCAAACAGATTATGGCCAACATACACGAGCAGTGTGTAAAATATGGCACCTGTGAAGACGGCTATATCAATTACATGAAAGGTGCCAATGTGGCAAGCTTTCTCAAAGTAGCTAAAGCTATGCTCGCACAAGGTGTCGTATAATCAGTGGTTAATTTTAAGTAAATACCAACGCATCGTTAATCGAGTTTAAATGTTAAAATCAAAATGTTAAAATTGACCAAATCAAGCTGACAAATGATTTTAACGGAATAACTTTTGCATAACTTAGTCCCGGGTTCTGAAATTCGGGACTTTTTTTATTCATTAAAAATAAGATGTTTATGAAAAAGAATAGATTTTTTCAAATTGCAGGTATTGTAGTATTGGTCATATTGGTTACCGTAGGCACCAATTATGTCATCAACAGGAATAACAAAACCATCAGTCATGAAGGTTTTTCTTTTGATCGGATTCCTGCGAGTTATGCAAATTTCAAAAATGCAGCAAAAGCAGGTGATACAGATTTTACCGTGGCTGCCGAATTGACAGTTAATGCAGTGGTACACGTTAAGGTTAAATCTCAGGTGATGCAATCAAGAGGTTTTGGCGATGATCCCATATTTGAATATTTTTTCGGTCCGCAGTTTCGACAACCACAACAACCACAATACAGAATGGGCGCCGGTTCTGGAGTTATTATTTCTGCAGACGGATATATAGTCACCAACAATCATGTTATTGATAAGTCAAAAGAAATAGAAGTTGTTTTAAACAACAAAAGAAATTATACAGCTACGGTTGTAGGAGCAGATCCCAATACGGATATTGCTCTTTTAAAAATTGAAGAAAACAACCTGCCTTTCATTGTTTTTGGTAATTCCGACTCACTCAAAGTGGGTGAATGGGTGTTAGCTGTTGGCAACCCTTTCAATTTGACTTCTACGGTAACAGCCGGAATAGTTAGTGCTAAGGCCAGAAACATCAATATTTTAGACGCTGCCATGAAAATTGAATCTTTTATTCAAACAGATGCAGCTGTTAATCCGGGCAATAGTGGTGGTGCCTTGGTAAACACACGTGGAGAATTGATTGGTATCAACACTGCCATAGCCTCACAAACAGGCACTTATGCAGGTTATGCTTTTGCCGTTCCTTCTTCCATTGTACAAAAGGTAGTGGCTGATCTACGCCAATACGGCGTTGTTCAAAGAGCAATACTCGGCGTGGAAATCAGGGACATCGACGGAGAGCTTGCTAAAGAAAAAAAGATTAAAACTCTTGCCGGTGCTTATGTTGTCAATGTACTTGAAAACAGTGCAGCTGAAGAAGCCGGTGTTAAATCGGGTGATGTCATTACAAACGTTAATGGGGTGGATGTAAAATCTGTTGCTCAATTACAAGAACAAGTTGGTCGATATCGACCAGGAGACAAGGTAACCATTGATATTGTACGCAATAACAAAAAACAGACTTTGAATGTAGAATTTAAAAACCGTCAAGGTGGTATCGGGCTAGTAAAATCTGACATTGACATCAATCTGCTGGGAGCAACTTTTAAAGTAATAGACAATAAATTGAAAGATAAATTCGGTGTTGACTACGGAGTCGAAGTCAAATCAGTAAACAACAAAGGAAAATTCAATGCAGCCGGAATTAAATCCGGATATGTGATCCTGAAAATCAATAATATGAGGATGAGTTCCGAAAAAGATATTGAGATGATTATGAGGTCTGTGATGGATAATGATGATAAGAATAAAGTATTGTGGATCAGTGGATTTTATCCAAATGGCAAGACTGCTTATTATGCCGTTGATTTAAGTGAATAATTTTATAAACTAACAGTAAGCAAAAAACATTGAAATTCTCATAACAGTTCCGCTCCTCAATACGAGTGGAACTGTTGTATTTTCTTCAATTTTCCCTCTTCATAAAACATTTTCAAACTCCAAACGTTGAATAAAGAAACAGCCTCGATCCGGACTTGCTTTTATGGAAAATTTTTATTAACTTTGCCCGCTAATTTTCAAAAAATATATGAGACAACTTAAAATTACCAAATCGATAACTAACAGGGAAAGTGCTTCCCTGGACAAGTATTTACAAGAAATTGGTCGCGAGGACCTTATCACGGTAGAAGAAGAAGTTGAGTTAGCTCAACGTATCAAGGCCGGTGATAGAACAGCTTTGGAAAAACTGACCCGCGCCAATCTTCGGTTTGTTGTTTCAGTTGCAAAACAATATCAAAATCAAGGATTAAGCCTGCCTGATTTGATCAATGAAGGTAATCTTGGTTTAATCAAAGCTGCCGAAAAATTTGACGAAACCCGTGGGTTCAAATTCATCTCTTACGCAGTATGGTGGATCCGTCAATCCATTTTACAAGCTTTAGCGGAACAGTCACGTATTGTGCGTCTCCCCCTGAATCAGGTTGGTTCTTTGAATAAAATCAACAAGGCATTTGCAAAGTTTGAACAGGAGTTTGAACGCAGACCTTCACCTCAGGAACTCGCAGACCGTTTAGATATCCCCGTAGAAAAGATCACTGACACCATGAAGGTATCCGGTCGTCATATCTCTATGGATGCGCCATTTGTTGAAGGAGAAGACAATAGTCTGTTAGATGTCATGGTGAATGACGACTCTCCTGATGCTGACCGCGCGTTGATCAATGAATCTTTATCACAGGAGATAGAGCGTGTGTTGGTGCATGCTTTATCGGAGCGTGAACGGGATATTATCAAGAAATTCTTTGGTTTAGGGGTTCCTGAAATGACATTGGAAGAAATTGGTGACGAATTTGGTTTGACTCGTGAACGTGTCCGTCAAATCAAAGAAAAGGCAATTCGTAAATTAAAACCTCATTCAAAGAGTAAACTGCTGAAAAGTTATTTGGGATAATATAATCCAGATATATATAAGACCTGGAGACCTTGTCAACTCACAATCCCTCTTCATTTTTTTGTCTTGACACAAAAAAACGAAGCAAAAAAAGTCAAGACTGAGCCTGCTTCGCTCGAAAAATTCGTGCTCAAACAAGGACGATTTTTAACGTTGTTCTCACTTATTTTTCGGCTCACCAGGCACAAGGTCGGTCACAGCGTTACCAACATCATGACCTCGTAAATCATCATTATTTACTTTGAACAGCCTCGAAAATTTTGGCTTCTATTTCTGCTGCCAGTTCGGGATTGTCTTTGAACACATTTTTTGCGGCATCACGTCCTTGCGCCAACCTTGTTTCTCCGTAACTGTACCAGGAACCGCTTTTTTTAACAATACCGTATTCAACTCCCAGATCCAGGATTTCGCCCACCTTAGAAATTCCTTCGCCAAACATGATATCAAACTCAGCCTTGCGGAAAGGAGGAGCTACTTTATTTTTAACTACCCTGACACGCGTTTGGTTACCAACTACTTCATCTCCTTCTTTCAATTGAGATATTCTCCGTATATCCAGGCGAACAGATGAATAGAATTTTAAAGCATTACCACCGGTAGTAGTTTCCGGATTGCCAAACATGATACCAATTTTTTCACGCAACTGATTGATAAAGATGCAGGTCGTATTGGTTTTGTTGATGTTTGCCGTTAGCTTTCTCAGAGCTTGCGACATCAAGCGTGCTTGCAAACCCATTTTTGAATCCCCCATATCACCTTCTAACTCAGCTCTTGGAGTCAGGGCAGCAACTGAGTCAATGACTACAATGTCAACAGCCGAGGAACGAATTAACTGATCTGCAATTTCAAGAGCTTGCTCACCACTATCGGGTTGAGATATCAACAACTCATCTATATTAACTCCCAACTTTTCGGCATAAAAGCGGTCAAAAGCATGTTCGGCATCAATGAATGCCGCAATTCCTCCCGCTTTTTGAGCTTCTGCAATGGCATGAATGGCTAAGGTGGTTTTACCGGATGATTCGGGACCGAAAATTTCGATGACACGCCCGCGCGGATAACCGCCTACACCCAAAGCAAGATCAAGTCCCAGTGAACCCGAAGAAATAACCGCGACTTCCTCTACTTTGCTGTCACCCATCTTCATGATGGTACCTTTTCCATGATCCTTTTCTATTTTATCCATTGCCAATTGCAATGCTTTCAGTTTTTCTGATGTGGGTTTTTTAATTTCTTCCATTTTGTTTTCTGACATAATTTTGATTTTTTAATTGTGTAAACAAGATAAATTTTTGCAAAGCCTTACAAAGATAGAAACTTTTTTTCTGAAAAGACAGGCAAAAAATAAAAAGCTTTCGATAAGGTGAGATTTTTACGAATTGAGAACGAAGAACAAAGAGCAAAGACAAAAGAGCAAAGACAAAAGAGCAAAGACAAAAGAGCAAAGACAAAAGAACAAAGACAAAAGAACAAGGACAAAAGAATAAAGACGAAGAACTAATAACTAAGAACGAAGCCAAAAGCCAAGAGCTAAACTTGCGACCCCACACCCCGGAACACGGAACTCGTACCCCGGAACCCGCTAACTTCCCTAACTTCTTATAACTTCCTTAACTTCCTACTAACTACTTAACTTCATTAACTTCCAAAACCAACTACCATCCACCAGCCACCAATCACCAATCACCAATCACCAATCACCAACCTCCCCCCTTCACTTGTTCCAATAAATTCAGGTGCATACAAACATTGAATATCAGCTATACCGCCGGAAAAATCTCCGGATGAGTTCACATAATATTCATCTTCAAAAACATAGGTTCCCTTGGGCAAAAAGCTGAAGAAGTACTGGGTGGAGGCATCTTTGGTGGTGCGATAATAAATTACATTTTCCCTCCAAACACTTCCTGACAACTGGTTTACAGGCTCTAAGGCAGCCGATCGCTTGTCTTTCAATGCCACAAATTCTAAATTACGATCAGTAGTCACCACCATCCTGCTGACGATTTTGTCGCCTGTTTTTACCTTTTGCGCACTCAATGGCACCAAAGTTTTGGTGTTATTTACGATTTGCTGTACATAAAACTGCTTTTTAACTTGCAGAAAATCACCGCCCGATTCAACTTGATCCATGTCTTGGAAATGTTGCCAGTAAACGGCGCCCCACGCAATAGAGCCATCATTGCCTTCATCCGTCCTTGAATTTGAACATAAACCTATGCCATCGCTGACGTCAGCCACAATCAGGTTAGTTTTGAAATAACCTAATCCAGCAACTGCTTGATCCGTTTCAAACTTTTTATTTCCTGCCGTAATTGTGTAGGAAACAGGATATTCCAATAAATTATGACCCATATCAAGCAAAGCTTGAATGGCGTGCAAACTTGCAATGGGTGAATCCCAACTTTGAGTTTGTTTCTGACGCAAAAGCCATATTTTCATGGCAGCAAAATCAGCAGCGTGACTTCCAACTAAATCAAAAAGTTCCATGATTTGAGCATGTACCGTAATCGGTCGTTCATTCCATAAATAACCGGCTTTGTTTTTTGCCCAATACATACCCATCTCATCTGATTTGATTGCGTTTTCCTTTAAGGATTGCAGGATGGCCTGGACGGTTTTGATCTTTCCTTCAAAATGCAAAGCCTTGCCTGCCAAAGCTTTTTCATACAAACCCAATTGAGTGTGATATTTTTCTATTTGAGATAAATAATATGAATAAGCTTCTGTACAATCATCATTCATTTCTATTTGCTTTAATTGGGAACGTATGGCCAAATACTGAATTTGCACGGCATTGACAGTCATTTTTTGCTCATAATTTTTGACCGACTTTTTCAAGGTCAGATAATCTTTGGTGAGCTGAGCATCCAGGTATTGTACTGCCTGTTTAAGCATATTATTAATATTGCCATCATTTGAAATTGCTTTGGCTCTCACTAGTCCTTCTGCAATCCATTGGGTAATGATGCGACTTTCATTCATACCTTTAAACCAGGTAAATGCACCGTTTGACAATTGCAAGGAACTTAGCTTTTCCCAATATTTTGCCCTATTGTATTGTTGCTTATTCAAATCAAACAACAGAGCCATGCGCTGTATACGTTCTGTTTCATTCCTTGCTGCATTCAGCCAGGGTGTTTCTTCTATCAGGATATTTTTTAACTCCTGATTTTTCAGTAAAGTTGATTGCCAGGTGTCAGCATCTGTCATTTGAATTTGCTCAAATACGGTTTGAATTTTTGGATTCTCTGCAATAATTTTGGCAGTTAAAGTGCTGACATACCATGCTATATAATTATCTACGGCATTCTCTCCGAGGGGCTCGGACAAGCTTGGCAAAGCCTGAATGGCATACCAAACCGGATTAGCACTAAACTCCAAACTGAGTTGGTGAGTATCTGTCTGATCCGCCAGTTGATTAATTTTATCTAAATCAAGATGTACGTCTTTTTCATCTCTTACATAAAAAGGATAACTTTCTGTCACCAATACTTTATCAGGCAATACCATCAAATAATGCTGTTCGCCATCCGAGAATTTACCGGATTGAGCAACTACTTTGCAAATCAGTAAATCAAAACCCTCAAAACCAGCAACATCCCAGGCAATGGATTGAGGCTGACCATCTTGAGGCAATTCAACCCGAACCGCTCCAGTGTCATTTAACAAGACAATTTGATTGTTTTTAGGGTTGATAAACTGTAAAGAAACCGTGGCTTGTAAATCGTTTTCCGACAAATTGACCAGGCTTGCCTTGAGATTAATTTTGTCAGATTGACGGACAAAGCGGGGCATGTTCAACTGCACCATCAAATCCTGTTGTGTTAGGATTTGTGCTTCATTTTGACCGAAATACAAATCTTTAGTATGTGCCAACATCTTTAAATTCCAACGCGTCAGACTTTCCGGCATGGTGAAACTAAATTGATAGTTACCCAAACTGTCGTTCAAAAGCTGTGGATAGAAAAAAGCAGTTTCGTTGAAATTCTCCCTGACAACAGGTTGTTCATCGTCCCGAACATCAGCCGGAAGCTGAGAAGCTTCCTCCCCATGAACATATTGAGTGGTGCTTTTAGTAAAGAGTGGTATGTCTACTTCTACCTCATCAAACGTAACATCATTTGCAACATTCATTTTAGTTCCTCCGGCAATCCTAATCATGCGCATCTTAAACAAATTTAAACCGTGCCAATTAAATACCGGTTTACTCCACTCAGGTATATTTTCCCTTTTCTCCGTATAACTCATTTGATCGTATTGTCCTTGTTTGTTTTCTGAAAACCACTTCATTCCGGCAGAAATAGTCCTTCTATAAATCGGATTAAAGTACCAAACATGCGGTTTAATAAGGTCTAAAGAAGCATCATACATGCCTGTCAACAACTCCGCAGATTGATCCAATTTCACCAACTCGGGAATGTGAATTGTCCATTGTGCTTCTTCTCCCGGAAATAATCGGTCACGAAAAACACTTAAAGTCGGAGTCAACTTTTTCTCCTCCACCTTTTCACTGATGCGTACCGTCCTTTGAATCAGCTTTTCATCTTTTACATAGGTAAAATTGACATCTATGCCTGCCCGATAAGCCTCTTTAAACAGTACTTTGAAATTCTTGGTTCTGTTACTTATCTTCACCCATTTAGAGCTAAGAACTTGATTGCCGAACATCACATCTACCAACACATAGGCAGATTTGGCAGAGGTGCCGAATTGAATATTGACTTTTTCACCAACCCTTGCTTCAATATTGGATTGTAACAACCAGGCATATGTTTTTACCGGTGGTCGCTTATCTTTCAGGCTGTAAAGTGTAAAAATTTGCTCGTTTTTTACTTCTTCTCCATGCTGGTCTTCTGCGATAACAACGAGTTTATACCTTCCGGAAGCAAATTTTCTAAAATCTATTTTCAGATCTCCCGACTCGGTATGATGATGAGCTTCTATCAACTTTTGATGAGTTTCATACACCGTATCATTCAGTATATTTTCTGCATATTCATCGGTGTCTTTTAAACTGAAAACTTGGTATAATACGCGTTTATCTATCTTTTTACCCACAATAGTTTCCAAAGCAATATTGATGTTTTGCACCTTTGCTTTATCTACCATTTGTGACAAATTTGTGCGGATAAACAGGGATTGTTCTCCAACGGAAAACCTTGCACTGCCGGCTTGGGTCTCACCTTTGGTGTCGGTAGCTTCAATGGTTACGGTGTATTGATATACCTGCTTATGCTTTAAATTCGAAATGATCTTGTCTTTTTCGGGCATGAATTGCAATGTGAACTTCCCGTCAGCATCTGTGCTGCCCTCACCGGAAGCAACAATTTCACCGTCCCTTATTGGTAAAAACCATCTCCATAAGGGATGTATGTGGCGTTTGATAGTGTATTGCAGGGGCACATGAGGTAAATTATAACCTGAAAGTGCTTTGATCTCTCCGGAGATTTGAATTTGCTCACCAAAACTGATTTCTTGTTCAGGCTTGTTCACCAAAACCTCAAAAGAAGGTCTTTTGTAAGCCTCTACCAAAAACTCAGCACTTTGCTTATCATTAGCCCTGATTTGATAGCAGCCGTTTAGTCCATCGGAAGGCAAAACAAATTCTCCGGCTACCGATCCAAATTCATTGGTGGTTAAATAAATTGTTTGAAGTGTTTGCCTGTTGTTATCGATTAAATCTAATTTAATCTTCAGATTGGGTATGACTGCTTGATTTTCGCTATTTAATTGATAACCAATAGCTTTAAAATATACCGTTTGCCCGGGACGATAAATGGAGCGATCGGTCCACAGGCTGATAATTCCAGCTTGACCATCATTAACAACAGGATTATAGAAATAAGGAGAATAGCTGCGAGAAGCAAAATAAGCATCTTTTCCTTTTTTGATGCACACAATTTCACTGCCTAAACTTTTTATTTTTTCTAATTCAGCGTATCCTTTTGAGTTGCTTGTGGCCTCAGAAATTAAACTTAATTCATATCGATTTTCTTTCCATTTGGATTCATAAATTGTTATTTCAGCATTTTTGATGGGCTTCCCACTCATCCTGTCCACCACATAATAAGCAACTTTATCCTTCGCAATCGCCTTCTTTATAAAACTAAAATCAGTTATCGTAAAAAATGCTTGTGCCTTTTTATCTTTATCACGACTACCGGACGGATAAATCACATATTGATAGATTCCGTAGTCAGTAGCGGCGAACTGATGTTGAGTTTTTACCTTATCAAAATTATCACTGGCAGTGATTTTAATCTTTTCCGTAGAAATTAAAGTTTTATCCCATGGATGATCATTTTGTCGGATATGCTTGTTTAATTGTTGTTCCTGAAAAAATGTGGCAGAAGTGTTTAGCTTGTAAAGCTCTATGGTAACTTCTTCAATATTAGTGGTTTCTAAATCAATTTTTATGCTTTCACCAGCCTTCACAGCATCTGCATTCCACACAAGGATATGTTGCGTTTCAATGTCGAGAACAATATTTTTTAGTAAGCCAATACGCCGATAGTCGGGATAGGTGTCAATGCCATATTGGGCAATTTCATATGCAATTTTTCTATTGAGCTCAATTTCAGGATGATCCAAGTAATAAGATGCTTTTTTCGCCCACAGTTCCACGATGACCGGTGAATGAATATAAAATTTCTCCAGGCTGTCTAATTGCCGGAGATAAGTATCGTTCATTTTTTGCTCCTCTTGGTACGCCACAAAATCGAGTTCAGTCAGCAGAGTCAGTGCATCATCTTTTTGTTCTTTTCGAAAATCAATCCATTGTCTATACAAGGATTGAATAAAATCATGATCGTGAAAAACGAGGGCAGCCTGGATATTTTTCTCAACAATAAAATCGAATAAGGTAGGTGTATAAATCAAAGCAGAATCTTCCACAGAAATTAAAGTTTTTAGGGTCAATATATCCGTGTTTTTACTGACTGCCTGATTCTCCAAAGATTTTCCCAATACGTCAGTGATTTTTGTCTGATATTGTTTTTGTGTCCAGGTATTGATGTCTTGCGGTAAACCCTCTTCTATGCAGGTACGCTCATCAATGACGTAACTGTTGTTTTGGTAATGGGCAAGGTATAAATCCGCCAGCATGCACCACAACAATTGCTTTTCCGCCGAAGTACCGAGGTTCTCAATAAAATTTTCAAGATCATTCAAAACAAAAACAAGTTCATCGGGATTTTTTTCCATCAAAATGCGGTACTCATAGAGTTTAATCTTAATAAGTTCTTGATTGTCTATGGTTACCCCAAGTTGTTGTTTTAATCCGTCTAATTTTTCAAGTGCCGATTCCGGAAGTTTTTCTTCCAATAATTTATCAATTGTTTGCCAGTCGGCCTCAACTTGCGAATTTACTTGACCATCTGTTTGTAGGGAAATCATCAAAAAGGAGGTCAGGAAGACCAAAGAAATTACATGTTTTCTCATAACTGCCAGATATTGAAAAAATGACTGCGGGTGCAATGCCCATGCAAATGTAACATGAAAATTTATATCTTTGTGGGTTTAATATAAAAAGTTATCAGATAACTTCATCTAAAAATGTATTTAAAAATCTACGAAGATAATCCGAATCCCGAGCAGATTCGTAAGGTTGTTGAGGTATTGAACAATGGGGGAATTATCATTTTCCCTACTGATACGGTATATGCTTTTGGTTGTGATATTTTCAACACACGTGCAGTTGAGGCCATAGTCAGAATAAAAAACAAAGATGCACGCAAGCCCAACCTCTCCTTCGTTTGCCACGAAATGAGCCAGATCAGCGAATATGCTAAAATGGACGATGCCGCTTTCAAATTGATGAAAAAAAATCTTCCCGGACCATTTACTTTTTTATTGCGCGGGAACAGTCGGTTACCCAAGTTGTTTAAGAACAAAAAGGAAGTTGGCATACGTATACCAGACAACAATATTGCTTTAAGTATTGTTCGAGAATTAGGCAATCCAATGATGGTTAGCTCTGTTTTTCGGGATGAAGATGTGCCCGAATATGCTACTGACCCCGAATTAATTAACGAAAAATTCGGCAGTCAGGTGGACTTGATAATTGATGGTGGCATGGGAGGTATTGAACCTTCAACAGTGGTTGATTGCACCGAACCAAACGAACATGTGATTGTTCGTCAAGGAGTTAAAGAGCTGAGGGAGTGATATTCATCGACTCAAAAAACACAAATCTCATCACAAACTTTTGACAGGGCTGTTTCTTCAGAACAAATATTTTGCTGGTGAAATCAAGGTGTTTTAGAAGTGTCCAAATGCAAGCATGCTGTCTTAATCCAGTTCCAAACTTAGATTCCTTTTCAACGTTTGTAAAGCAGGATTCTGTTCTGACAAACTCTTTAGAATTTCTTCCGGATTTTTCCGTCTAAACCTACTTGTATTTTCTACGACCTTGGTTTTAAAAGAAATGGAAGAGTTTTTCAGTTCTTTTCGTAAGTACTTACGAATATTATTCATTTCCTTTTTAAAATCATTTTCCTGGAAAATATTGCTAAAAGTGAGTAGATAAACATGTTCACCAATCTTTTTGGGGTTGTTGTTATTGATGAAACTAACAATACTGCTCAACTCCGGAATTTGATCTGTATAATTCTTCCAGGCCTTGATCAAGTCAGTTGAAGAGTATGCCTCATTTTGAACAAAATGTTCCTCTTCTGCCTGTTCAGAAACCTGCGAGTCTTCCGACTGTCCGGAGTATGAAGAAATAGAAATTGATATGGGTTGTTTTCCGGCCTTCTTTCCCGATTTGCTTACAGATTTTATTTGACTTTCTTCTTCGGGTTTCTTTACAGGAACTCCCTTTACTTCCGCTGTTGGAGTGACTGTTTTTTCTGCCTCAGCTTTTACGGTTTTGTTTACAATTGGCTTAGACGCAACTTGTTTTTTCTCAACATGAATAGCTTGTATTTCCGGGGCCTGATCAAAAGTTACTGACTTTTTTTTTTCGTCAATCAGCTGACAGATTCTAATCAAAGCCAACTCAACCAACAAGCGTTTGTTACTGCTGATGCGATAGTTGAGGTCACAATCATTATTGATTTTTAAGGCATTGAATAGAAAATCAGCCGAACATTGTTGCGCTTGCTGTTGATACCTCTTGCCAATGTCAGCTCCTACTTCCATCAATTTGATGGTTTGAGGATCTTTACTTACCAATAAATCCCTGAGATGCTTGCTGAGTCCGGAAACGAAATGGTGTGCATCAAACCCTTTATTCAATACTTCATTGAAAATCAGCAATGCATTAACGATGTCACGATTTAAAAAAGACTCAACCAATCGGAAATAATACTCATAATCAAGGACATTTAAATTGGAAATAACATCCTCATATTTAATTTCATTACCGCAAAAGCTGACCAATTGATCGAAGATGGACAACGCATCCCGCAGTCCGCCATCACTTTTATGAGCAATGATATTAAGTGCATTTTCATCAATAGTCACCCCCTCTTCTCCAGCAACGTATTTCAGATGGGCCACTGTGTCAGGAACGGTAATCCTGTTGAAATCATAAATTTGACAACGTGATAAGATGGTCGGTATGATCTTATGCTTTTCAGTTGTAGCCAGGATAAAAATGGCATGAGCAGGAGGTTCTTCCAAAGTTTTAAGAAAAGCATTGTATGCCCCCGCGGAGAGCATATGGACCTCATCAATGATATATACGCTATATTTACCGATTTGTGGCTGAATCCTGACCTGATCGATTAGGGATCGAATATCATCAACTCCGTTGTTGGAGGCAGCATCAAGTTCGTGAATATTGAATGAGCGCTGTTCATTAAAAGAAACGCAAGACTCACATTGATTGCAGGCTTCGGTTTCCGAAGTAATATTTTGGCAATTGATTGTTTTAGCAAAAATACGGGCACAAGTTGTCTTCCCTACCCCTCTCGGTCCACAAAATAAATAAGCATGCGCAAGCTGTTTATTTTTGATGGCATTTTTAAGGGTAGTGGTCAAAGAGCTCTGTCCAACAACAGATTCAAAGGTGGCCGGACGATATTTTCGTGCTGATACAATAAAATTTTCCATGCAAATCAATCTTTAACATGCAAATATAGCTAATTTCAAGAAGTAATTTATCCTGAAATTTTAATTGTTGAAAAGTTTTTATTCAATAAAAATATTTACCTTTGTGTGACTCAGAAAAACATGTATCACATGCAATCGAAAGAAAGAGGCTTTTTAAAACTATTATTTCGTATATTGGTAAACAAATATACTATTGTCATACTGTTTTTCTTCGTGTATTTGATTTGCTTTGACGATCATAGTTTGGTCAAAAGATACAGGTCATCTCAAGAAATAAAAAAATTAGAACAGGAGTACCAGGATTACATAGAAGAAATTGAGCAAAACAAGGCAAAAATTCGTCAATTGACAAGTGACACCACTTATTTGGAAAAATTTGCACGAGAGCAGTATTTTATGAAAAGGGATAATGAGGAAATTTTTATTTTGAAATAATTACGATTCGTGGAAATTTGAGAAGCAGGAAACAAACAATATAAAAACATCAATGTCTGATACATCCATTAAAAGCAAAATCGTCCGTAACATATACGTCATAGCACTTGTGTGCATACTGGTCGGATCTGTAGGTCACTTTTTCGAACAAAAACCCTTTAAATATATTTTTTCTTTTGGTGCATTGATAGTTATACTGAATCATTTGTGGATAATGTACCAAACCAGGCACCCGGATTTCAGGCAAAAAAGGCTACTGAGGATCAATCTGTTTTTAAGTTTATTACCGGCTGTAGCAGCATATTCAATGTTTGACGGCACCACTTTATGGATCGTGTTATTGTTGATTTATGCTTTGGTAACGGTACTACTGAGTTTCAGAAATAAGTAAGACTTTTATATGCTGAAGGAAAGGAATCAAATTGATTGACATGAATTGACATGAATAGAAAGAATGTTTATAGTCGCTCGCAACTGAGTGGGTTGGTGATTTTAAGAATTTTGATAGGTTGGTATTTTATGTATGAAGGATTGGCGAAAGTTTTTAATCCCAATTGGTCATCTTATCCTTACCTTCTAGATTCAAAAGGTTTGTTTGCTCCGATTTTTATTTCATTGACGGATTATCCTTTTTTGGTAGATTTGGTTAATTATGTTAATATGTACGGACTCACCATCATAGGATTGTGCATGATTCTGGGATGTTTTGTATCTATAGCTAATATAGGTGCGATCGGATTATTAAGTTTGTACTATTTGTCTCACCCACCCTTAATAGGAGTGCATTATTTGATGCCTCCGGAAGGTTCATACTTGTGGGTTGACAAAAACCTGGTGATGCTGGGAGCTGTCATGGTACAACACTTTTTCCC
>JAAYQF010000136.1 GCA_012519425.1 Bacteroidales bacterium
AAAGGAAGGGGGAATGTGGCACCCGCCCCGGAAAGTTCTTGTGCTTTACGCTCGCCATCACTTGTGCCGCTGCCACCACAAGATGTAGCTGCAAGGACAAGTACCAATGTCATAATTGACGATAAAATCTTTTTCATACTTTTTACTATTAAATGTTTATATATTATTATCAGAGACCAAAATAACAATTTACGTATGCCCGGTAGCCATTTTTTTTATCATCAGCCTTTGCCGTTCACAATGATTGCATCAGCAGAAATCCAACCGGTAAATTCGTAAGCAACCGAAAGGTCTAAATCGGCACTGCTTCCAAACTTATACTGATCCTGGAATGATTTCATAATGTAGCGGTAGCCCCGGAATTTTTCTTGGAAATTGAATTGCGTAGTCGAAATAAGACCTCCGTTTAGTGTTAGATTTCCCGTTTTCCACGAAATCATTGCATTTTTAATGTAAGCTATGCGGTGGTAATCGTCTACATTGGAAGATTTGCCTATATCCATCACACCCTTTATCGAAAGGTCATTTTCAAGTTTATACTCGTAGCCCAAATAACTGCGTTCTAACCCGAAACCCCGTTTGTTGTTTTCTGCTCCAAACCCGGTGTGTAAGTTTCCAAATACTTGTACGATCGCTTTGCTTTTGGGCTCCTCTGTTTTGGCATCCTGCGCTTGCGTTGTAGTGGAGATGCAGGCCAAAAGAATTGCCAAGAGTAAATTTGTTCTCAATATTGTTTCTAAATCGTTTCTATATTGTTTCAATAACATTTCAATGTCGTTTCAGCGAAATGTTTGGAATCACAAAAATACCGGTAAAACGTTTCAGGAATGTTTCAAAATAGTTAAGCTTTGATTAAATGCTGATTTTGAGAGAAATATTACATTTTTATTAAATCTTGCCCGGCATGCTGTTCAGGTCGATTTTTCTCTGTAACTTTGCGCGAGATGTACAAAGGTTATATGGCTGCTGAACGTATTTTGATAGTAGATGACGAGGAGACTTTGTGCGAAGTCTTGAAACTCAATCTTGAAAATGAGGGATATGACGTAGATATAGCTTTCAGTGCAGAGCAAGCATTGACCCTCGACTTAAAAAAGTATTCTCTGATTCTTCTTGACATTATGATGGGCGAAATCAGCGGAGTTAAGATGGCTAAAATGTTGAAAGCTGATGTAACGACTGCTGAAATCCCGATTATATTCTGCACGGCGCGTGATACGGAAGATGACATGATAATGGGGTTGAATATCGGTGCCGACGATTACATCATGAAACCATATACGGTTCGTAATGTTATAGCACGAGTGAAAAGTGTCTTGAGACGTACTTCGGGACCTAAGAGTCCTTTGGCCAAAAAGCCGAATATCCTGAAAGTTGATGGCTTACAACTTGATTTGGAGTTCAAGCGTTGTACAGTTGATGGTGTTGAAGTCAATCTTACCAGAAAAGAATTTGAATTGTTGGTATATTTGATTTCTCATCGTGGAAAGATTTGTTCGCGTGAACAGATTCTGAGTAGCGTATGGAGTGACGAAGTGGTCGTGTTGGATCGCACCATTGATGTGAACATTACCCGTGTACGCTCCAAAATAGGTCCTTATGGTTCTTACATAGTTACTCGTTCAGGTTTTGGTTATGGCTTCCGTGATTAAATTATCCTATCACAAGCGACTTTTTTTGATGTTGCTTGCTTTTTCGTGGACTATCATCTTATGTTTTATTGTATTTCAATACTTGCGCGAAAAGCAATATAAGTCGGAGTTTTTGAGCGCCCAACTCCAATTATACAACCGCCATCTGCTCGAAACAATTGAAGAGGGACTTCCGTATGAAGATTATATAGCATCTCACGAAAAACCATTCGATGACCTCCGAATATCAATTATAACCCTTTCAGGAGCCGTAGTCTATGACAACGAACTGCCGCTTGATTCACTTGATAATCATCGTTATCGTCCCGAAATAGCAAAGACATTGAAGAATGGCTCAGCCTATCATGTTGGAAGACAGTCTGCCAGTGATGGGCGAGAATACTTCTATTCTGCAACACGAGGTGAACGTGTGATTGTACGTACAGCTATTCCTTATTCTGCATCTCTTCGTGAAACCTTAGAAGCCGATTGGACTTTCTTTGGCGTGATGATTTCCATAAGTCTTTTTATGAGCATATTGGCGTATTTTGCAACACGGAGATTAGGAAAAAATATTGAGCGTCTTAACCATTTTGCTGCGAAGGTGGAGAAAGGAGAGTCTTTTGATCAGGATGAGCCGTTTCCCGGCGATGAGTTAGGCTCAATATCGAACCATATTGTACAACTATACGCCCAATTGCAACAAACCATTGAAGACAGGGATCGGGCACACGAAGCAACCATGCGTCAAGAACAGGAAAAAATAAGCATAAAACGCCAGCTCACAAATAACATCAACCACGAGCTGAAAACACCGGTCGCATCTATACAGGTTTGCCTTGAAACATTACTTTCAGGAATCAATTTGAGCGAGGAAAAACGGCAGGAACTTATTGAAAGATCCTATTCCCACAATGAACGTCTTCGTCGGTTGTTGGATGATGTGTCACTTATTACCCGCATGGAGGATGGTAGTCAGTTTATTGGCAAGGAATCAGTTGTCATCAACAATATTCTCAAAGAGATAGCAGATGAGTTGGAGGTTATGCCGGAGGATGAACGCATGACCTTACATTTGGATTTTAAGGAACAAGTAACTATAGAAGGCAATCTCTCCTTGATTGGCTCTATATTTCGCAATCTTATGGAAAACGCCATTACCTATTCGGGCGGGAAAAATGTTTTTATCACCTTGCTTGAGAATACCGACACACGATGTGACATTTGTTTTGAAGATGACGGTCGTGGCGTTGGTGAAGAACAACTTCCACGTTTATTTGAACGATTTTACCGGATTGACAAGGGACGTTCCCGTCAAATGGGTGGCACAGGTCTTGGTCTTGCCATTGTAAAACATGCTGTGCAGTTTCACGGTGGTACCATATCAGCCAACAATCGCCCTGACGGAGGTTTGCGATTTGATTTTTCGTTGAGAAAAATTTAATTCTATAGAAGAAGCCAACTAACAGGATTGAATCGCTCAAAATTGGGAGTTGAGAAAGTAGGAACGTTAGATTGTGAGTTGTTTAGAAAAATATGTCATTTAATTGATCTAATAGGAGAGATTAGAACAAAATTGGATAAATGTGCTCATTGGTGAACAACTATATTAGTGCTTAAGAACGGGAAAGTGAATAAAATTCGACAAATATACAGAGATTTCTGTAAAAATATGTTAAAACTTGCTCTAGGGCGGGCCTGTTTGGTTAACGAATATCAAATCGAGTTAAATTCGGCAAAAGTATGCTTTATAACATAAAAAATGATGTACTTTTGTACCGTGTTTTTCATGGTATTAGATTTAAGGTTAATAAAAAGATTGGGTTGTCGTGAGACAGCCCTTCTTGTTTTATAGGACTTTTCTTTTCTCTTCTCTCTTCCTTTCGTTTTCCGTTTGTATAAATTAATTTTTACTTTTTAATTTTGCTTTTACAGTTGTGTAGATTAGGAAGCTAATTTTTTACAGACTAAAAAGTGATTTATCCAGGGACAGATTTGAAGCAAACACTGCGTTTTTGTAAACCCCGGTGTCTGTAAGACAAAACCATGCATAAGGGACTGTCTCAAGAGTAAATATTCAAGCCAAAAAATGAAGAAGAGTTCCGGCAAACAGGGCATGTTTTGGTTCTTTAAAAAAATATTTTCACACAAAGTTTGCAGGATATAAAAATAGTGCTTATCTTTGCACCCGCTTTTGACGATAAAAGAGTCACGAGCAAGTCTGTGAAACGTTCTAGGAGAGAACATTTTGACAGCTTTTTCTAACGTTCTTTGATATATTGAAACAAGACAAGTAGCATAATAGTACAAGTAAAATTTTCTTATATGAAATATGTTATACAAAACATATTAATATAAGGTTATAAGATTTTAAGGAAATGGG
>JAAYQF010000137.1 GCA_012519425.1 Bacteroidales bacterium
AAATATCCGATAAGCTTTCTATCAGCTTGCTGACCAATGGGGCTTACCGTTCACAAAAAGCCCCCGGCACCTTGAGTCAGGATGTGGATGTGGTGCGTGGAGAGGTGAAACGTGATTTTGACATCAATCCCTACAGTTTTGCACTGAATTCGTCGCGTACCCTGAATCCCAACGAGTTTTACACCCGTAATTATGCTCCTTTCAATATATTTCATGAGTTGGAAAATAATTATATCGACCTGAGTGTGACGGATCTGAAATTTCAATCGGAATTGAATTGGAAAGTGCTCAGGGGGCTGGAAGCCAATGTGCTGGCAGCGATTAAATACCAGACTTCTTCGCAAGAGCACCACATCAAGGACCATTCAAATCAGGCCGAAGCTTATCGCGCCGGTGTTTTCCCTGAAGATGCTACCATTGCCGAGCGCAATCCTTTGTTATATACTGACCCCGATAATCCAAATGCACTTCCAGTTTCTATCTTGCCGGAAGGCGGAATTTACAACCGGACTGCATACGGTATGAAGGGGGTCGATTTCAGGACTTCCCTCAATTACAACGGAACAATAGCAGACACGCATATTATCAATTTATTTGGTGGAATGGAAACAGGTTTGGTGGACAGACAACGTACCTGGTTCCGTGGATGGGGCTATCAATATGATAATGGCGGTATCCCCTTTTATGACCCTAATGTGTTCAAACAAGGGAAGGAAGAAAATGCCGATTATTACACGAATATAGCCACCTATACGCGTGATGTGGCATTTTTCGCATCAGCCACTTATTCTTATTTGGGAAGATATACTTTGAATGGAACGGGACGCTACGAAGGTTCGAATAAGTTGGGAAGATCAAGAGCAGCGCGGTGGTTGCCTACCTGGAATGTGGCTGCTGCATGGAATGCCCATGAAGAAGAGTGGTTCGGCGAGTATCTCGGCTCCGTCTTGTCTTTTGGGGCATTGAAAGCTTCTTATTCTCTGACGGCTGACAGGGGACCGGCTTTCGTGACCAATTCATTGGCTGTGTTTAAAAGCTATACACCCTGGCGACCCACTGCAGGTGTTTCAGAATCAGGTATTTATATAGAAGATTTGGAAAATAGCGAGCTGACCTATGAAAAGAAACATGAACTGAATGTCGGTGCTTCCCTCGGATTTTTGAAAAACAGGATCAATCTTGAAACTGATTTTTATGTGCGCCGGAATTTCGATTTGATTGGGTTGATTTATACGCAAGGTGCGGGTGGACAAATTGCCAAATATGCTAATGTGGCCTCCATGCGATCTCATGGGGTGGAGTTGACGATATCGACCAGAAATATAGAAAACCAACATTTTAAATGGTATACAGATTTTATCTTTTCTGATGCCGTCAACAGAATTACTGATTTGGATTCCCGCTCCAACGTGATACAGTTGATTTCCGGATCGGGTTATGCCAAGAAAGGCTATCCCGTCAGGTCTTTGTTTTCTATACCTTTTGCCGGTTTGAACGATGAAGGATTGCCTACTTTTATCAATGAAGATGAGGAGCAGACCCTGACTGATTTGAATTTTCAGGAGTTCGAAAAGTTAGGTTTTTTAAAATATGAAGGTCCGACCGACCCCACCATAACCGGTAGTCTGGGGAATAATTTCAGTTGGAAGGGTTTGAGATTGAATATTTTCATCACTTATTCTTTCGGTAACAAAGTGCGTCTCAATCCTGTTTTCTCTGCCCGCTATTCGGACTTGAGTGCCATGCCCAAAGAATTTAAAAATCGATGGACTTTGCCCGGTGATGAAACTTTTACGAATATCCCGGTCATAGCGAGTATGCGGCAAAACAGGAAATACGCCGATTTGAGCTATGCTTACAATGCCTATAATTATTCGGATATACGTGTGGCTGATGGCGGATTTATCCGTCTGAAAGAAATATCACTGGCTTATGATTTACCCAAAAGTTGGATAAGTTTGCTAAGTGTGCAAAACGCACAAGTCAAGTTACAGGCTACCAATCTGTTGCTTTTGTATGCCGATAGAAAACTAAACGGACAGGACCCTGAGTTTTTCAACAGCGGAGGCGTGGCCACTCCCATGCCTAAACAACTGACCTTTACCTTGCGGTTCGGTTTATAATGAAAGAGTGTTAAGATGAAGTGGAAAATAAACATATTGTTGTTAGTGGTGCTGAGCGTTGGCTTTGCTTCTTGTGAGCAGTTCCTGGATACGTTGCCCGACAACAGAACACAGATTGACACAGAAAAGAAGATCAATCAATTGCTGGTATCAGCTTACCCCGGAGCCAATTATGCGGTTTTGACGGAACTAAGCTCGGATAATTTTGTGGACAACAATGCTATTTTGCCGGTACAACTATCTGCTTACGAACGCATGCATGATGAGATTTTTGCATGGGAACCGGTGACTTCTTCCACGCGTCAAGACAGTCCGTCTTTTGTTTGGGAAAGTTGCTATGCCGCCATTGCCACTGCCAATCAGGCTTTAGAAGCCATAGCTGAACTAACGGAACAGGATGCAAGCCTGGATTTGTCGGCACAAAAGGGAGAAGCACTTTTATGTCGCGCCTACAGCCATTTTATTTTGGTC
>JAAYQF010000138.1 GCA_012519425.1 Bacteroidales bacterium
AATAGTTTGAATTATGGCAAAGAAATCAGTTGCAACCTTAAGAACTGCGGGAGGGCGTTCATTCGCCAAAGTGATTAAAATGGTTAAGTCTCCAAAGACCGGAGCTTATGTATTTAAAGAAGAAATGGTACCTAGTGATAAAGTGCAGGAATTTTTTGCAAAATAATCAGTAGGCTTATCAATCATTATACAGTTAAATCCTCTCATTTACAACAATGAGAGGATTTTTTGTCTGGATATGGAAAAATGTTTAATTTTGTCATTCTTGAATGGTCAGTTTTCTGCCATCAAATTATGAATTACAAATAGTCAAATCGTAAATAAGTCAATGGCTTTATTTAATTTTTTTGGTAAAGATAAAAAAGAAACGCTGGATCAAGGCCTGTCTAAAACAAGAGAAAGCGTGTTTTCCAAGCTCTCCAGGGCTGTAATGGGAAAATCAAAAGTTGATGATGAAGTGCTTGATAACTTAGAGGAAGTTCTCGTTACTTCAGATGTGGGCGTGGAAACTACTTTACGTATCATTGAACGCATTGAACAGCGGGTAGCAAAAGACAAATATGTCAATGTGGATGAGTTGAACGTCATTCTAAAAGAAGAAATTGCTGCGTTACTTGCAGAGAACAATACAGGACCGGCAGCGGATTTTGACTCTCTACCGGATGAGAAGCCTTATGTCATTATGGTTGTGGGGGTAAACGGGGTGGGGAAGACAACTACCATCGGGAAATTAGCATATCATTATAAAAATGCAGGAAAAAAAGTTTTTCTTGGAGCTGCAGATACTTTTAGAGCAGCAGCAATCGATCAGTTGTTAATTTGGGGAGAAAGAGTGGATGTGCCCGTAATCAGGCAGAAAATGGGAGCCGATCCCGCATCGGTAGCCTATGATGCAGTGGCTTCTGCCAAGGCAAACGAAGCAGACGTGGTCATTATTGATACCGCAGGACGGTTACATAATAAAATCAACCTGATGAATGAATTGACCAAGATCCGCAATGTCATGCAAAAAGTGGTACCCGGAGCGCCGCATGAAGTTTTGCTGATACTTGACGGTTCAACCGGACAGAATGCTTTTGAGCAGGCCAAGCAGTTTACAAAAGCTACGGAAGTCAATGCCCTGGCAATTACCAAGCTCGATGGAACAGCAAAAGGCGGTGTGGTTTTAGGCATTTCTGATCAATTTAAGATACCTGTAAAATACATTGGGGTCGGTGAGGGTTTGGAACATTTGCAAGTTTTCGACAGAAATGCTTTCGTGAGTTCTTTATTTGACAGATGAAGAGGAAGAGAGTGGATATCATCACCATGGGTTGCTCGAAAAATCTTGTCGACTCGGAACGGTTGATGCGACAGTTTGATGCCCTGGGTTACGAAGTAGTACACGATGCGGAACGGCCTACCGGTGAAATAGCGATTGTGAATACCTGCGGATTTATTGGGGATGCCAAAGAAGAAAGTATCAATACCATTTTGCAATTAGCACAGTATAAACAACAACAGCGAATCAAGAGTTTATACGTCATGGGATGTCTTTCAGAGAGGTATATGGCAGAGCTTCAAGCGGAGATCCCTGAGGTTGACAAGTATTACGGGAAGTTTAATTACAACGAGATACTCACGGATCTGGGCAGTGAATATCGTGCAGATTTACGTTTTGAGCGTTCTTTGACTACTCCTGCACATTACGCTTATCTGAAAATATCAGAGGGATGTGATCGTACTTGTTCTTTCTGTGTCATTCCAATCATTACCGGAAAACACAGGTCGAAACCCATGGAGGACCTGGAAGCGGAAGTGAAGTTACTGGTAAAGAAAGGGGTTAAAGAGTTTCAATTGATAGCCCAGGATTTATCTTACTATGGTATTGACAGGTATAAAACGCAGAAATTACCGGAGCTGATAGAGCGTTTGTCAGACATACTGGGAGTCGAGTGGTTACGTTTGCATTATGCTTATCCTGCTCATTTCCCGTTTGATGTACTCAGAGTTATGAGGGAAAGAGAGAATGTTTGCAAGTATTTGGATATTGCCCTTCAGCATATCAGCGATAATATGTTGAAACAAATGAAACGCAATCTGTCAAAAGCACAGACCTATGAATTGATTGAACGCATCCGGAAAGAAGTGCCGGGAATACACATCAGAACGACCATGATGGTTGGCCATCCGGGAGAAACTGATGCCGATTTTGATGAATTGCTTGATTTTTTACGTTTTGCCCGCTTTGAGCGTATGGGGGCTTTTATGTATTCACATGAAGAGGGAACGTATGCGTACAAACATTATCACGATGATGTTCCGACCGAGCTTAAACAGCAAAGAATGGACGAGTTAATGTTGGCGCAACAGCATATTTCAGCTGCCGTTAATCAACAAAAAATCGGTTCTGAAATGAAAGTGATAATTGACAGAAAGGAGCGGGATTATTTTATAGGAAGAACTGAATTTGATTCACCGGAAGTTGATCCGGAGGTGTTGATACCTGCACATACCAAGGGAGTTGCTGTTGGTGAGTTTAGCCGGGTGCTTATTGATGATGCCGGTGATTTTGACTTGTATGCTTCTGTTGTTAAACCATGAAATAAGTATATGTTTTTTTTAAACCAATATAGTGATGAAACACAAAGAATTAATTGATGCTATTGCCGATAGAACAAATCGAACGCAAAAAGAAACCGGGAATTTGTTACAAACGGCCATCGATATATTGACTTCACAAATACTTGAAGACAATGTAGTTAATTTACAGGGGTTTGGTTCTTTCGAGTTGAAACGAAGAAAAGAAAGATTATCTGTACACCCTGCTACACAAGTTAGGACAGTGATACCACCCAAACAGACGGTTAATTTTCGTCAGAGTGGAGTATTGAAGGTTAAACTAAAAGAAATACCGAGCCATGAGTAAACTTAGGATCAATACATCTGATTGGATAGATTTATTAGCCCGGCAGGCAGATATGAGTAAAAAGGATGCCGGCGACTTTATCAAAGCGTTGCTGACAGTCATAGAAGAAGCCCTTTTGTCAAAGGATTCCGTAAGAATCAAAGGATTGGGCACTTTTAAACTACAATGGAATGCGCCGCGTAAAAGTGTAGATGTCAATACAGGAGAAGATATTATCATCGATGGGTATTATAGAGTTGCATTTACTCCGGATGCGGAATTAAGAGATTTGGCCAATGAACCTTACGCTCATCTGGAAGCGGTAGTAATTGATGAAGCAGAGGATGGGCAAAAGGTAAAAAAAGAGGCAGATGATTCGGATGAAATTCCACTGAAACATTTTGATGAGCAAGTGACAGAGATCAAAGACATACTTTCTGAGATCAACGCCCTGAATCACACGAATGATGTGCAACAGGATTCCGGTAAAGAAGATGCCGGGAAATCAGATGCCGAGAAATCAGAACCGGAGAAACAAGAAGTTATTGATCAAGACACAGGTGAATCGGATGCAACTGAACAAATTGCCGATAAACCTGCCGATGAAAAACCGAAAGGGAAAGAGAAAAACTCAAAACCGGAAGATCGAAAAAAGCAAACGGTACGGGCAGAAAGTGCGGTCAGGGAACGTAAGTCATCCGAAAGCAAGGATGACGTAACTAAAAAAAAGGTTTCGGTTTCCGGCAGTTTTGAAGAAAGGTCGAAAAAAACTCCTACTTCTAAAAGCAGAAAATTGGATCTTTTATTTGTTGCTGTGTTAGCCGGCGGTCTGTTGGTGTATCTGGCTATCGATCATAAAGTTTTCACAACCATTTCTCAATATATTGAGTCCTATCGGATTCAGAAAGCACTTGCTCCTGATTTTGAAGAACCAATTACACCCCTTGAGAATCAAGATTTTGATGCACTACAATTTGATTTTGAACCTGCCGAATTTGAGTCATCCATGGAAGATAAAAGTGATGGTGTCAGCCAATCACGACCTGATGATTTAGAACAACTGTTTAATCAAACTCGTAGTTATCATGATTTTATTGCTACGGAGGAGGTGATTCCGGGCAGCAGATTGACCAGAATAGCAGAGCGTCATTATGGAGTAAAAGAGTTTTGGGTGTATATTTACGAAGCCAACAGAGAAATACTTGAGTCTCCGGCTGAGATAGTACCCGGCATGCTCTTGAAAATACCCCGCTTAAATCCTGTTTTGGCAGATAAAGATAATCCCAGGTGTATTGAATATGCTCTGAAGTTGCAAGAAGAATATTTAAAGGATTGATTTTAAGGGTGGTTATACAAAAAATTTTATTATTACACTGAAGCATTTAACAATCATATATGGCTGTTGTAACAAGTACGTTATTAGAGAAACTAGAAACATTAAAACAAAAACACGATGAGCTTTCGGTTTTAATTGCCGATCCTTCGGTAATAGAAGATCAGAAGCGCTATGTGAAGTTAAACAAAGAATTTCATGACCTGGGACAGATTATGTCTGTCTATGAAGAATACAAACTCGCCTTATCACATTTTGCAGAAGCAAAAGACTTGTTGGAAAACGAGACAGATCCTGAGTTAAAGGAAATGGCAAAAATCGAGATAGATGAACTTGAGCCCAGGATTGCTGAGATGGAAGAAAACATCAAGTTATTGCTTATCCCTGCCGATCCCGAAGATGATAAAAATGCCATTGTTGAAATCAGAGGAGGAACGGGCGGTGATGAAGCTGCTATTTTTGCAGGCGATTTATTCAAGATGTATCATCGTTATTGTGAAATTAAAGGCTGGAAAGTGGAGGTAACCCATATTTCTGAAGGCACCATAGGAGGCTATAAAGAAATTATTTTTACAGTGTCGGGACAGAAAGTTTATGGCACACTTAAATATGAATCTGGCGTGCATCGTGTACAGCGAGTACCACAAACGGAAACTCAAGGTCGTGTACACACTTCGGCTGCCACGGTTGCTGTTTTGCCCGAAGCTGAAGAATTTGACATAGAATTAAAGGAATCGGACATACGGGTAGACACCTATTGTTCTTCCGGTCCGGGTGGACAGTCGGTAAACACCACATACTCAGCCATTCGGTTGACACATATCCCCACCGGTATTATCGTTCAATGTCAGGATGAGAAATCGCAACATAAAAACAAAGCCAAGGCAATGAGTGAGTTGCGTTCTCGTATTTATGCCATTGAGCACCAAAAGTACTTGGATGAGATTGGCTCAAAACGTAAAACCATGGTTTCTACCGGCGACCGTTCTGCAAAGATCCGAACCTATAACTTTCCGCAGGGACGTGTAACCGATCATCGCATCAATTACACCATGTATAATCTTGCTGCTTTTATGGGTGGAGAGATACAAGCCGTTATTGATCAGCTGATTGTGGCTGAGAATGCAGAAAGATTAAAAGCAAGCGAATTGTAAATATCCATACGCAAAAGGTAAATTGCATGAATAAACAACAACTTTTCGAACAAATCAAGATTAAAAAATCCTTTCTTTGTGTGGGATTGGATACGGATATTCAAAAAATTCCGGAGTTTCTGAAAGCAAAAGGCAACGATGCTGTTTTTAGTTTCAATCAAGCCATCATTGATGCTACTGCTGATTATTGCGTAGCCTATAAACCTAATCTGGCTTTTTATGAAAGTTTGGGTTTGGAAGGCTGGCAGGCATTGGAAAAAACGGTGAATTACATACGCGGGAAATATCCGAATCAATTTATCATTGCTGATGCCAAGCGGGGTGACATAGGCAATACCTCTTCTATGTATGCACGTGCTTTTTTCAGTACGATGGACTTTGATGCGGTGACCGTGGCACCGTACATGGGTGAAGATTCAGTTGTGCCTTTTCTGTCCTATAAGAATAAATGGGTGATACTGTTGGCGCTGACTTCCAACAAAGGGGCCTTCGATTTTCAGTTTACCGAAGATGTTGAAACCGGCGCAAAATTATTTGAAAAGGTGCTTAAAACCTCTCAGCAATGGGGTAGCACAGACAATCTGATGTATGTCGTAGGTGCCACCCGGGCTGATATGTTATTGGAAGTCCGCAAGCTCGTTCCCAACCACTTCTTATTGGTTCCCGGTATAGGAGCGCAAGGAGGAAGTTTGCAGGAAGTAGCCAAATACGGTATGAACGATAGTTGCGGTCTATTGGTCAACTCATCCCGCCAGATCATATATGCATCTTCAGGAAAAGACTTTGCGAAAGCTGCACAAGCAGAAACACAAAAAGTGCAGCAGGAGATGGAGGCAATATTGAAGAAAGCTGCATTGACATAAGCAGAAGTAATTGTAAGAATTTTTATTTGTTTGTTTGAACCTGAAAATAAAAGAGTTGAAAAAAACTGAATGAACTTTCGAAGGAGAACAAAACCGATATCTTTATCAATCTTGTTCTTAAACTTGAATTTAACGAATATTCTTTTTAATATGAGAATTGGATATAGAAATTTCTTTCACAAAATCTTTAGGCAGGATGCCAAATTCTTTTTGAAATGCTTTGGCAAAATATGAAGGAGATGTAAATCCAACGTGGTAACACACTTCGTTAATTTTGCAATTTCCAGCTGTAAAAATTTCTGCAGCACGTTTAAGACGAACTGATCTAATGAGATCGCTTGGCGTGGAATCAAATAGCTCTTTTACCTTTCTCAGCAAACTGGATCTGCTCATATTAACTGACTTAGCCAAATGATCCACATTAAAATGTTCGTTCGATAAATTATTATTGATTTCTTTTGTTAATTTCTTCAGAAATTGTTCATTTGATTTATTCAGTTCGGTTGTAGAAGCATGAAGAACCAAAGGTGAATTAATAAAAGTTTCGCGAATTTTATTCCGATTTTCAATCAAGTTTGAGATTTGAAGTTTAAGATATTCAAGAGAAAATGGTTTTTCAACATAAGCATCAGCAAATGACTCAAAACCAATAATTTTACTTTGAATATCGGCTTTTGCCGTTAACAAAATTACCGGCAAATGAGCATATTTGCTTTCATTCTTAATTCTTTTGCACAATTCTATTCCATCCATCACAGGCATCATGATATCACTTACCACAAGATGAACAATCTCTTTATTCAGAATAATCAGAGCTTCTACACCATTTTTAGCAGTAAGTATGTGATAATCGGATTGTAATCTATCTTTAAGAAAAACAAGTAACTCTTCATTGTCCTCAACCAGTAATATTGATGTTGATTTTTGTTTCTTCTCATGACTGATTTGTTTTGTGTAAGTTTCAGCTATTGAAACGTATGTTAAATCATCATGCATTTCAAATACACGACTTTGTTTTTTGGGAAGTTTGACAATAAATGAGTTCATCTCATGCTGTTGTAAATCAAGATAAACATTTCCACCATGCAGCTCAACAAATGATTTTACGATTGAAAGACCTATACCGGAACCCGAATTGACAATTTCCTTATTTGTACCGATTTGAAAAAAAGCACAAAAAATATCATCCTTATGTATTTTAGGTATTTTTTTACCGTCATTGTTAATTGTAAGCTTGGCATACTCATCTCCTTCAGAAAGTTCCACTTCAACTTTCTTATTGCCAAACTTGATAGCATTCGAAAATAAGTTACTTACAATTTTGATAAAAGCTTCTTTATCAACGTCGGCGAAAACAGGTTGAGATGGAAGAGATAAAACAAAATTGAGTGATTTTTGTTGTATCAACTGTTTAAATTGAGTATAAACTTCTTCAATAATTTCATTTAGATTTTGATGTGTGTATGTTAAATTAATTCTTCCAGACTCAAATTTTCTAAAGTCAAGCAGTTGATTGATCAACGAAAGAAGACGGTCAGTGTTATTTTTCATAATGCGCAAGTTATTATGCAACTCGTCTTTTTTTACATCATTGTTTAAAATATATTCTAATGGTCCATTAATCAGTGTTAGTGGTGTACGTACCTCATGAGCTATTTGGGTGAAAAACTGAATTTTACTGTTATATATTTCTTTTTCTTTCTCTTTTTCGAAAATTATCTGGTTTCTTTTATTCTCTTTAATACTTTTATTTTTATAATAATTGATAAACTTAAATATGGAAAAAAATACCAGAATTGTATAAAGTACCCATGCAACATTTGTTCTCCAGAAGGGAGGCGAAACCTGTATAACAAGTGATTCCCCCTCATCGTTCCAGAATCCATCATTATTTGATGCTTTTACTTTAAAAGTATATTTTCCGGGACGTAAATTTGAATATGTAATTTCACTAGAATGTCCCAAATAATTCCAGTCAGTTTCAAGCCCCTCCATCATGCATGCATATCTATTCATTTCAGGTGACACATAGCTTAATGCAGCAAAAGATATTTTAAATGCAGATTGGTTATGTTTTAAAGTTAGATGAGCATTGTCAGTGATAGTAATAGTCTGACCACTCAACAGACTAAATTCTGTTATACCGACAGCAGGAACATTTTCATTTATCTGCAAGTTAGATGGATGGAATGACACTAAACCTCTTACGCTTCCAAAGTACATCCTTCCGGATTTATCTTTATACCCTGATTTATAATTGAATTGTTTGCCGAAAAGTCCATTGTCTTGAGTAAAAAATTGGATATTTGTATTTTGAGGATTAAATTTAATGATACCGAGGTTAGAAGATAACCAAAGATTTTTATTATCGTCTTCTAAAATTTTATAAACAGCGATATTAGATGATCCTAATTCGTCTTTAAGCTCATAAGTAATAAATTTTTGTGTAGAGTAATCAAATCTGCATATTCCTCGCGACTCGGATGCAAACCAAATTCTTTTCTGACTATCAACAAACATACACATCAATTTATAATGACAGATGGAACCAGCAACATCAGAATCATAATTATAATGCACACATTCTTGGGTACGTAGGTTATAACAAAATGCTCCTTGGTCATAAGTTGAAAACCAAATATTTCCATAAGAATCCTCAATGATATCAGAGACAAAATGTTGTCCCATATACTCCTGCGGAATAAATTTATCTGTTTTTCTGTCGAATATGTATGTCCCGTTTGAAGTACCAATCCATATATTAGACGAGCTGTCTTTAAAAATGGCAAAAATATCATTATTTTTAAGCATTCCCTCCTGATTCCCCT
>JAAYQF010000142.1 GCA_012519425.1 Bacteroidales bacterium
CTGAATAGGGGTATTCTCTATAAAACGCAAGTTCATAGTCGATTACTTCTCCTTCTTTAGATGCTAGCCAGGGCATATCCTTGTGGGAATAGTCACTTATTGCAGAAGCTGACCAATCCGAATACTGGTCTATTACCTTGTCAATAACATCTTTTTCGCTGGCGATCAAGTTCTTTAAGTTTGGTTTTATAAGTGGGATATATCTAGTTTGTGGATAGCCATGATATTCAGTTTTAAATCTTGCTATCATTTTATCTTCTATCATTTGGTTGATGATAGAGTCAATTTTTTGGGGTACCGGTCCAAACGGTAATTTCCGATATTCTGCACCTGTTAAATGCTCTTCATATATTTCATAATAATTGAAATCCGAAAAATATAATAATTTGTATAACAGAGTCTCTCCTACATTAGGCTTGCCTGCACACTTCTCTAGTATATATAACAATATATCTTTGAATTTATCAACCTTTAATTTGGGTATGGAAATCCTAAGTTCTTCCTTAAAATTATCGTCATTAGAAGGAATATTAATTGTTTCTATTTGAAAATCTTTGGACAACAATTTATCGATCGAGACAGATAAGTTATCAGCTATTTTTTTTAGTTCAATAACGGACAAATTTCTATTACCTAATTCAATTTGTGTTAACGATGGTCTTGACATTTCTAATAATTTGGCAAGTTCATCTTGAGAATATCCTTTACTTTTTCTTAGTTCAGATATTCTAATTCCCAATTCTTTTTGAGTAATTGTTTTCATTTTTCGTCTGTATAAAACTTTTAACTTGCTGTGTTCCTTTTAGATCGAAGCACTGTTCTATTACAAAAACCTCGACCGGATGGAACTCACATGTATTTTATTCATTGGTATTTTCCGACAAATTGGAACAAGTCGTTTTTGCTGCAAACATGTTCGTTTCACATTATTTGAACACAAAAGTACAAAAAATGTTTTAAATTAAAACAATATAATGTTCGAATATCTTACAATATTTTAATTTGATGATTGTTTTTTAAATTTTAAATAGTATTCATTAACTATGACAGTATCCTTTGCGTCTATATTAGGTACGGAGTCCCTGCAAAATTCATTATTTATTTTAAGGACACAATAAATACAGATATCTTGATGTCTGTATATAAAGTCAATCATTGGCAAAATAAGGTTTTCACCATCAGTTTTCACATAATAACATGGTTTGTACTTTGCAGCTTTACAAAAGCCGGCAGAACAAGGAAGCGGGATCTCCTCGTAATATAATGGTTTATAATTGAATAATTTATTAAAGGAATAAAACAAAAGGTCAACAAGAGCGGAAACAGTGTCTTTCCTTTCCAAATAAATCAGGTTTTCTTTTTTTAAAAGATTCAATGTGTCCGAATAATCAGAATCAAAATTACGTAATTTAACTTTTTCAGGACTTAAAAAAGTCAAAATAACATCGTCCTGAGTACTGAAACTATTCATTCCGGTAAGCAGATAACCATATTGCTTTTTGATATAATTAACTGTATTAGGGTCAGTTATTTCTCCATTTTTAGTAAATGCTTTGATGGAGTTATCAGTTATAGGAAAATTTGAATAGACTATCGGATAACTGACAATTTCATCTTTTTCTTTACAAGATAGTAGCGTAAATAAAAACAATAATGTAAATAAATTTACAAGCTTCATAATGGTGATAATTGTTTGTTGACTAGGTCTGTTGAATATTAATCTGTTTGTTATCGTTATATTTCATGTTTATAGTGAGGTCTTTTAGTTTTTTGCTTAAAAACCTGATTTACGAAACAAATTTACAACATTCGTAAATCATTTCAGCAACAATTCTACAAGTATTTTCTGCACACATCAGTGAAGCAATTAAATAAAAACAAATAAAAATGATGCTGGATTATGATGCACAGCAACGGTCGCTAACTGCACTCATTTTCCAATATAAACATCTTTTACATAGGGTCCATCAAGAGAAACATAAATTGGTTCGAGTTGGATGTTGTCCATTTCGTTTATAAGTGCATCTCCGTTAAAGTCAAGGTACTTGTAACTACCTATAGTTACGCCTTCAATGTAAGCCCAACTATCAATCTCTTCTTGACTGGCAAAAATACCTGCTAATACAAACCTACGATTCACTTTATCAAAACTTTTGATTTTTGAAAGTTTTGATAAAGATATTGTTTTTTGAGAAGTCTAGTGTAGCTATTCAAATATTTTTTTAGTTTGTCAAAATTTGTGTTAGAAGTTGGTAGATTTTTCCTTTGTCCTCAATGTCAGAATTGCCATTTTTATATTTGGTCAAGTTGTGGATTTGCGTTTGATTGCTCTGATAATCTCACCTATCCATAAGACCAAAGAAGTAGAACCGATAATCACAACCCAATCCTTGAATGATAACGGTACTGTTCTGAATACTTCCCCTCCGAATTCCACAATTATAATTTGTCCTATCAGGATCACAAATGCAACTATCAAGAAACCGATAGATTTACTTAATCCATGGAAAGCGGATTTTCCTGATGCGAATGCTTTTGCATTAAACATATTCCAAAACTGTAACATTACAAATACAGTAAAGAAACGAGATAGATCGTAACGGCTAATTTCACCATTATTTGAGAAATAAAATAAAAGACCTAATAAAATAACAACAAAAGAAAAGCCCACAAACAATATATTCGAACGCATCTTAGGTGTTATTATAAAGTCCTCATTTCTCCTGGGCTTATCATTCATTACCCCGGGATTCGGCGGCAAGGAAGCCAAAGCCGCCGCCGCAAGAGTGTCCATGATAAGATTAACCCACAACAATTGAGTAACGGTCAAAGGTAATACATGACCGAATATTGAGCCTAAAAACACGATAATTAAGGCAACAACATTGATGGTCAATTGAAATAGAATAAGACGCTGAATATTCTGATACAATGAACGGCCCCACATTACGGCAGATGTAATACTACTGAACGAATCATCCAATAAGGTAATGTCACTTGCTTCTTTAGCAACAGATGTACCTGAACCCATTGACAAACCAACATGGGCGAAATTTAAAGCCGGAGCGTCGTTTGTCCCATCTCCCGTAACCGCAACGACAGCACCGTTTTTTTGCAATAACCTGACAAGTCTTTGCTTGTCTGTCGGTCTGGCCCTGCACATTAATTTTAAATGCCGTACCCGCTCCAGTGCTTCCTCTTCCGACAGATTTTCAAATTCAACACCGGTAATAATATTGTTTGAACCATCGTTACTATCATCCCAAATACCAATTTGACGACCTATTTCCTTTGCAATGCCCGGGGTATCACCCGTTACAATTTTGACTTCTATACCCGCATTTAAACATTGAGCTACAGCAGCATGAACATCCGGTCTTAAGGGATCGGAAATAGCTGCAATTCCAAGAAAAATCAAACCCGAAGCGATTAATTCCCCATTTTCAAATCTGGCCTTATTATCATCAATGATCTCATAGGCAAAACCTAAAGTCCGCATGGCTTGATTTTGATATTGCAAAAGTGAATTTTCAATTGTTGAAATATACCCATCAATCGGTTTCAATCCTTTTTCAGTCAATACATGACTACATCTTGACAATACTTTTTCAGGTGCGCCCTTCAGATATAGAACTTTTTTATTCAACAAAGGACTGTTGATCAAAGTAGCCATGTATTTTTTTTCCGTTGAAAATGTTAATTGTTCGATGATTTCAGCATTTTTACGAATATCAAAATAATCAAAGCCTTGTTCGTGTAACCACAATAAAAGAGCGGCTTCTGTAGGGTTACCCAAGGTTTTTATTTTTGGAGACTCGGAATAATCCAAATAAGCTGTTGAATTGACTGCTATACTCTCTTTTATGATGTTACTATTTTCTTCATTCGCTAAAGTTTTACCATCCAGACACATAAAATCAGCTTTATATACCTGCATTTGATTCTGTGTTAATGTCCCCGTTTTGTCGGTACAAATTACGGTTATTGCTCCCATTGTTTCGCAAGCGTGCATCTTCCGGACTAAATTATTATTTTGCAACATCCTGCGCATACTTAGTGCAAGGCTAAGCGTAACGCTCATGGGTAATCCTTCCGGAACCGAAACAACAATCAAAGTAACAGCAACCATGAAGTATTGTAATATTCGACCTGCTACTTCTAAACTGATCCATGATTCAGCTTTTAACAGGTTAACACCAAACAAAAAGCCGAGGACGGAAAGTATCAGAAAAGCCAGTATTCCATAAAGAAACCATCTGAGCCAACTGCCTTCTTTAACACTTTTGGGAAGTTTTTTCTCTTTACCCAGTAATTCGAATAAATCATAAATTATAGGTAACCAAACTTTGGTTAATGCAATCACTACTGATAACATCACAATCCCAACAGTAACTATTTGAGCAATTGTAAATTGGGTTTCTCCTAAAAATAAATCTTTAATGAAAAGTACCAAAAAGGTTAAAGTAGCTAAACCAAAACCAACGACACCGATAAACTTGGCCAGTTTGTCCAATTGCTTATTTAAAGGCGTTTCTTCTCCACTCATTTCAGTTGCTTTTTCTGCAACTTTACCAAATTCCGTTTCATCGCCTACTTTCTTAATTTCGAGGATGCCATGACCGTCCATCAATTTTGTTCCTCTCATTGCCCAATTCGAAGGATATGTCGCATCTGCATGAAAATGTGCAGGGTCGGTAGTTTTATCAATTATAGGTTCGCCGGTTAAACATGATTCATCAATTTGAAGAGACACTGCTTCGAGCAATTCTCCATCAGCAGGAACCTCTTCACCTGTACCGAGAATTACAATGTCACCTACAACGATTTCTTTCTTAGGTATTTCACAAATATTTCCATTGCGTATAACCTTGTAAAGCGTATCGTCATTGACTTTATTTAAAATATCAAATTTCTTATTGGCGTCCACCTCAAACCAAAAAGCAACGCCGGTTGCTAAAAAAATCGCACAAAAGATACCTATTGTTTCGGCAAACTCCATATTGACAAATGAAATACCCAATGAAAGAAATGCCGCAATTAAAAGTATTCTGATAATTGAGTCTTTAAACTTTTCTAAAAAAAGTTTCCACAAAGATTCTCTCTCCGGTGGAGTTAAAATATTTTCGCCGTATTGATTACGGCTTTCGAGAACCTGCTCATTGGAAAGCCCGGTGTAGTGCTTCTTGTATTCCATCTTAATTTTAAGAGATTAAATAAACGTTAGTTGTTTTTTTGTTGCTTCAGCGTTTCTAATTTCCTGTGCTTGCGATGTCTCATAAGCGCCCAACTGCTGCGTTACTTTCGATATTCGGGCTTAGTTAAATACTTAATTTGAGACAGCCCCATTTCCAAGGTTTATCATTTCGAGGATATCCTCGGAATGATTAGACACTTGCTAACCACCATTGACACAGGCTTCTTTCGCCACATGTATTTTTAAATTCTATGATTTTTAATTGAGGGTCAAAGGTAACAATTTAGCACGGTTGCGCAAGAAAAATTTTGAATTATTGCATTGGCTTTTTCAACCCATTCTTTTACGCTGAGTTTGTAACTATTCAAACCTACTTAACTTTAATTACGGTAAATTCGCCATAATTAAAATCGGGTATAAACAGATTCTCAAACACTAAGATATTCAGCTGTATTTTTATTACGAAGTCAAGCGGGAACAAAGGAATTACTGGCTTGGTTTTTAGTATGTCGGTTAACGAAATATATTCTATTCTTTTTCAAGGATAACAGATATTTCTTTACCTTCAACTGTTGTAATTTTGTTTTTTTAGTTGTTAGTTTTGTGCTGATAACACAAACAGCACAAGCACTTTGCGTTCAGGCAACGGAGTTCAGGATCAAAAGATCCAAGTTTAACATCATTCAGCCTAACGTACAACCCGTGTTGGCTAGCGGGCGAACTACTAAAGAGCATGATAATACGTTTGTATTTTCTTTGCCATCAATTTTCTGCGTTCTAGTAAGAAATCCTCGTAATTATCAACATCCATTGAAATTATATTTTCGGGAATGCAGTTTGCTTTCAAATTTTCTCTTAACACATTAATATCGCTAATATTTCCGTATTTCAAATCTTTGGTTTCTGTTTGTTCAAAAACAATATTGAAATATTCGCTGGGTGCTTTATCTCCAACCGAAATATTAGTCTGTGTGTCAAGGTATGTATAATTGGCAATTTGATTATATTTTGATTTTTCTCTTATACCGTTCTTTTGCAAATATTTTTTAGGGAAAATATGATGTACATCTCCCATTGTCATAATCAAATCCCTTACTTTTGTTCCATTCATTAGCAAAGAATTATCACTATTATGTATTTGGGCAGCTATAAACACATTAAAAAACGGGCTATTTATGGCAGAGGTTTCCAAATCCTGCACCAATCCTATATTCCAAAAAGTATCAGATAAATTGGCTTCTTCCATTTCTTTGAAATATTCCAGAAAACCTTTCTCTGAAATTCGTCTGATATCCAAATCCATGGCAGTTTCAGGTGAAGTTATGTATCTGCTTGTCAAAGTAGAAAACACATACCATTTTGACACATAGTGCTTTATTTTCGTTTTGTCTATTTGACTGTTTTTATTCAAAATAAGATAGAGCGTATATGCAAAATCCAATGTCATTTGAGAATTAATCAATTTACTTGAAATAAAGCCAGCCGATTTAATTGCAAGAACAAAATTTTTAAAATTATATTCGTTCATAAAATCCATGACTCCTTCTGTTAACTTCATAAAAGAATCTTCGGCTATTTCTTCTTTGTAATCACGAGTCTCAAAATCGCGTCCACCAAGTAAACTTACCAAATCTTTCATTTTTCCACGACCAAACTTCTGCATAAATGCAACACGCAAAATATCTCCGTAACCGGGGTCAAAAATGTCATCTTTATCGTCCTTCAGCCATTTTACCCTGGGTGCAAAGACGGTCTCCATAAACTCTTTGTCTTTTGACATTTCGGAATACCAATCAGGCTGTACCGCTAAATGACAAAAATAATCTATAGCTTTACGAAGTATGTTACCGCCATATTCCTCGTTTGCTGCTATTTTCGACATTGCAAAGTCAGCTTGATTAAGTTTTGCTCCTTGACTGTTAATTCTAATAAATATTTCAGTAACCTCGTCAATAGTTAAATTCCTGTCAAGTGTTATTATTCCAATTTGGCGATTTTTTATACCTATCAGATTATCTAAAATATCGTGCAGTTTATCAGGATCAATTTCCGTATTCAATTCGCAATAAGCAGCAACGAAACTACCTCGTCTAAAATCTGGTTTGAAAACATCAGCAATATCTGCAATCCACTTTCTGTCTTTTAAAATGGCATTATCTTGAACTTTAAATAATTCATCATCGTCGGTTGCCAATGGGTTGAAAGATATTTTTATTCTCTTTTTCTCAAAATCCGAATTAATAACCTCTATACCCATTATTGCTGTCATGAGAGCTGTTACTCGTTGTTGCCCATCGATCATTATCTTTTTTCCTTCCGACAGCGTACCATCTTTCAATTTCATATTGGGACTTTGCGAAATAATTAAATAACCCGTCGGGTAACCAATATAGAGTGAGTCAATCAAGTCCCTAACTTGTTTGGGTTTCCATACAAAAGGTCTCTGAATTTCGGGAATTGCTATTTCGCCCGACTTAATAAAATTCAAAATTTGCTCAATCGCTACATTTGACGCATTGTATTTTTCTGCCATATGTTTTTCTATTTATGGTTGTTAACATCGTTATTCATTTTAATTTTTCGTAACCTCCAAAACGCTTTCAAATACTTATTCAAGCGTCTCAAATCTTCTTTATCAAGGTTTTTAAAGCGAGTTATATCCATATTGTCAAGTAAGTCATTTATTTTAACTTCAACCGCTATCGGATTTTGGGCAACTCGATTTATAAAATCTTCGTAATCTTCTTCTTGTTCCTTTGTAACACAACGCAATACGGAAATTACTTCATCCGAAAATCCTTCATTTTCAAGCATTTCAAATGTCCATTTGCTGTCTTCCACCACATCGTGCAACACACCGCAAATCTTCTCAATTTCACTCTTTCCCCGTTCCATAACGCGCAACGGATGCAAAATATAATCTGCTCCCGTTTTGTCTTTTTGACCCTTATGTGCAGCAACCGCTATTTCTATTGCTTTCTCTAATGTGGACATTGGTTTTTGGAGTTGCCAACTTAACTGGGACACGGAGTTAGGCATAAATGGTTTGATTTTGAGCATAATTTTCTTTGTGCTGACTACCGATAGCATACATTATTCAATCACTTTCCAATAGCCTGTTTTGTCACTTCCAATACGTTTTATTTTTCCCTGTTCTTTTAAAGTTTTTATTCTCCGCTTAGAGGTACTTAAACTTATTTTTAACTTTTCACTGATTTCTACTGCCGTTATATGGTTGTTTTTCTTTATCAAATCAAATACAGTGTCATTTACAGTGTCATTTTTTAATTTTACAGTGTCATTTACGGTATCAA
>JAAYQF010000004.1 GCA_012519425.1 Bacteroidales bacterium
CCCATTTCCTTAAAATCTTATAACCTTATATTAATATGTTTTGTATAACATATTTCATATAAGAAAATTTTACTTGTACTATTATGCTACTTGTCTTGTTTCAATATATCAAAGAACGTTAGAAAAACCACATTTCTTCACGAAACGGACTGCAAAAATAGCAGGTTTTTTTTTATCTGCAAAATAAATCTCGCAAATAATTTGGAAAAAATTTGAAATAAAATAATATCACTTTGATAATGTGAGTACTTAGCTCGAAAACTTTTTTTCAAAAATCTTTCTAAGATTCGATTTCAAGGTTTCCATTTCTTGTTTTGCACCCAATTCCTGCTCCAAAGAAGTAACTGCTTTGTCGGTGAAACCACAGGGATTGATATGGCTGAAATAGCTTAAATCAGTGTTTATATTAAGCGCAAAGCCATGCATGGTGACATAACGCGAACTACGAACCCCAATGGCACAAATTTTACGTGCATCTTTGGTGTCAGCATCCAACCACACCCCTGTAGCTCCCTTTAATCCGGTTGCATGCAATCCGTATTGATCCAACAATTCTATGACGCAGGCTTCAAGCCTAAAAATATATTCTTTTAAGCCTATATTGAAATTGGCAAGATCAAAAATAGGATAACCCACCAATTGCCCCGGTCCGTGATAAGTGATATCTCCACCACGATTGGTGCGAACAAATTGGGCATGCTGCGCCTGCAACTGAATAAAGTCTATCAATAAATTGTGCTCATCACCACTTTTACCCAAGGTATAAACATGGGGATGCTCACAGAAAATCAAAAAATTTTCAGTTTCTTCCTGATTGTTTTTCCGGCGAATGGTTTCTGCAAATAATGCTTCTTGCTCTTCCCAAGCCTTGTTGTATTCAATCAAGCCCCAGTTTATATGTTGTATCTTTTTATTCAAACGGGTATAATTTATTTTTAACTTGTCGTAGAAAACTCTCGGCAAACCGATTTAATCATCAAAACTAACCTGAGGTATTTTATACATTAAATTGATGATCTGATCTTTTCTCCTTTGAATATAAGGTGATGGCTTTGCAGGATTGAACCTCCTCGGATTAGGCAAACACACGGCAATGAGAGATGCCTGGGTTCTGGATAGCTTGGAGGCATTTTTTCCAAAATATTCTAAAGAAGCTGCTTCTACTCCATAAATACCCCGGCCTGTTTCAATGACATTTAAATATACTTCCATGATGCGTTTTTTAGGCCAAAACAACTCTATGAGAACCGTGAAATAAGCTTCAAGCCCTTTTCGAATATATGAACGCTTTGGCCACAGAAATACATTTTTAGCGGTTTGCTGAGAAATGGTGCTGCCTCCCCGTATTCTTTTCCCTTTTTGATTGTGTTCCCACGCTTTTCTGATGGCTTCAAAAGAAAAACCTTTGTGCTCCATGAACAAATTATCTTCTGCAGCTACCACAGCCTGGATCATGTGAGGGGATATCTCTTCAATGGAAACCCACTTTTTGCTGTTCTTAACCGGTTCTCCGTCACGGATGGCTTCTACCGACCGAATCAACATCAATGGTGTAAAATATACGGGAACAAATCGCAGCAAGACAGTCCACGCGATGGTAATGAGAAAAAACCAAAGAAAAAGCTTACCAACGAAGCGAATTATCTTTGTAAAAAAGTTTTTCACGACAGGTTTTCAAGTTTACTCGTACGCCCCCATTTTTAGCATATTTACCTCACGTTCAGTAAGGAAACGATATTTTCCGCGTGGTAAATTTTTCTTGGTCAATCCGGCAAAGAAAACCCGGTCCAAGCGTACTACCTTGTATCCCAACTTCTCAAAGATCCGGCGGATCACCCTGTTCTGTCCGGAATGTATTTCAATACCCAAATGTCTGAAATCATCATCTTTGATAAAATCGAGCGCATCGGCAGCAACTTTTTCATCATCCAACATAACTCCGGATAAAATAGCCTCAAAATCGGGTATTTCCAACGGTTTATCCAAAACTGCATGATAAATTTTCTTTTTCTCAAACCTGGGATGTGTCAGGCGTGAAGCTAAATCACCATCATTGGTTAACAACAACACACCGGTTGTATTTCTGTCAAGGCGACCTACCGGATAGATCCTTTCACTGCAAGCATTTTTAACAATATCAAGTACAGTGCGCCTGTCTAAATTATCTTCAGCTGTTGTAACAGTATCTTTAGGTTTATTCAAAAGGATATAAACTTTCTTTTCAATACGTACCTGTTGATTGTGGAACATCACCTTATCAGTAGGCAGTACTTTTACCCCCATTTCTTTTACAACCTCACCATTGACCGTAATAACTCCTGCTGCAATAAACTCATCAGCTTCGCGACGAGAACAAATACCGGCATTTGCCAAAAACTTATTCAATCGAATTGGCTTGGTAGGATCTATCTCGTTCCTCCTATATTCAGCTTGCTTTTTCTTGCTGTATTTTGCATTAGGATTGTAGTCCGCTGTTCTGATCCTCGGACGGCGCTTTTCACCTCCACTGTTGTCAAAGCGGGTTTCTACATATTCTGTACTGTTTGGGTTGATTGTTTTTTTTACTGAAAATCTGGCTCGACCGCTTGAAGGTTTTTGGCCGGATCTCCTTTCTGAATGAGGAGACTTACCTTGATGTCTTTTCTCATAATTAGGTTGTGCATACTTTTCATCATTCCGTCTTGGACGCTCTGAAGAATAATTGGAAGTTCCTTGAGAACCTTTAGAGACTGGTTTTAGGTCATTTTTCTCAAACATTTTACCGTCACGGCCGGCATCGGCTCCCGTTCTCCCGGGATGACCTTGCCTTTTTTCATTGTCTGTCATTGTGTTAACTAAATTTTAAATAATCTTTTTCCGAGGGTGCAAATATCGGAATTTTTCCTGAGGTATCATAATATTGTTGAAATTAAATTAATTCAATGAATGTTATAAATTGTATTTAATGACTTTTCCAAACATTCTATTTGCAGCTATGTTCCTCAACAAAATCTTACAAAATCGGATCGGGGATATTCAAACTTTTATTATACCTTTGCAGGGTGGAGTTAATTTTCAAAAACATAGAAAAGTTATTGGCTGCAAACGACCATGCTATTGTGCCCGGGCTTGGCGGCTTTGTGATCCGGCAGCAACCTACGCAGGTTGAAGGAAATAATATGCTGCCTCCTCACGTCATGATCAGTTTCAACCCATTGATGAACCAGGAAGACGGACTGTTGGCATTGGAAATTTCCCGAACAAAAGGTATTAGTTACCGCAAAGCAACCGAATTAATCAACAATAAGGTAAGAGAATTCCGAAATAAATTGCATATTGGTAAAAGTCTTGAATTTGGTCGCATAGGTACATTCACGATGGATGAAAATCGCAATCTGATTTTCAATCCGTCATTTTGCCCGCCTTTTATTCCTTTCAATTTAGGCTTACAGAAACTACCTTTGCCCAAACAGGAGAAACATCATTCAAAAGAAATCGTCATCAGAATTACACGTGATCAGGTTATGAAGTACGTTGCTGTTCTGTTGGCTGTTTTCTCCCTGCTTTTACCACCAAAAGTGAATAAAACAACTGATGTGGTTCAAGCCGATTTCAGCAAATTGGTACTTGTAAATTTACCGGAAATAACCATCGAACCTGATGCGGACGCAGACATAAGTTTTAACGAACAGGCTCATCCTGACAATCAAAGCCAAATAAAAGCAAGCCATACTTACAAAATCATAGTAGCTGCTTTTTATACAAAAGAGAAAGCACAGATGGTGTGCAATGATTTGATCAAGAGAAATTATCCGGCTGAGATTGTACCCAGAGACAACCTCAACACAATATCCATCCGGTCATTTAATGATTTCAGTACTGCCATTAGTTTCATGGAAGACCTCCGCATGTACAGCGATGAATTTTCAGATGCCTGGGTTATGAGAACCGCATCATCCTCAAAGAATTAATTTCTATTGCGGTTATATTGTCGTTTCAAAATCTTTTTTCTATCTTTGCACCCGCTTTTCGAGAAAAAGCATCAGGTATAATCATTAAACAATATTTAAAAATGCCAGTAAAAATTAGATTACAACGACGCGGGCGCAAAGGGTATGCTTATTACCACATCATTATTGCCGACAGTCGTGCGCCACGAGATGGCAAGTTTATCGAAAGAATCGGATCTTACAATCCAAACACCAATCCTTCAACCGTTACACTGCAATTCGATCGCGCCATGTATTGGCTGCAAGTAGGGGCACAACCTACCGACACCGTGCGGAATATTCTTTCTTCGGAAGGTGTATTGCTGAAAAAACACTTGTTGGAAGGTGTGAAGAAAGGTGCGTTTGACGAAGCTGAAGCTGAAAAACGCTTTGAAGCATGGAAAGCTTCCAAAGAAAGCAAGCTGAACAAAACCATCGAACAAATTGAAGCAAAAAAAGTAGCTGTTGCCAAAGAACGCTTGGCTGCAGAAGTGGCTGTCAACAAAGCCAAAGCAGCGGAAATTGCAAAATTAGAAGCTGAAGCCAGGGCTGCTGAAGAGGCTGAACGCGCTAAGCAAGAGAAAGAAAAAGCTCCGGCAGAGGAAGCAGCACCTGCACCTGTAGAAGAGGCTAAGGCTGAAACACCTGCAGAAACAGAAAAAGCCAAGGAAGAAGCTCCTGCAGAAACACCTGTAGAAGAAAAAGCAGAAAAGCCTGTAGAAACAAAAGCGGAAGAACCTGCGGAAGCAAAAGAGGAAAAAGCTGAAGAAGTAAAAGAAGAACCGAAAGCTGAAGCTTCACCTGAAGCAAAAGAAGAGGGGACAAAAGCTGAATAAAAAGACTTAATTTTCTCTACATATGAAAGAGGCTGTCTATTTTTTTAGGCAGCTTTTTTTATTACATTTGCAAAACATTCAATCAACCACCGGCATTCATTGTCATTTATGCTCAACGTTTCAATCGTTATTTACAAACATACCTTCAAAGAAACTGAGTCATTGATTCGGTCTATTTTGGGGTCGGAGGTGCTGAACAAACTATTCATCATTGACAACTCCCCCACTCCTTCCGATGATTTTAAGAGACTTGAGCAAAAAAAACTAACCTATTTTTTCACTGGTAGAAATATAGGATACGGTGCCGGACACAATATCGCATTGCGCAAAACAATGGTTGGAGGCGTGACTTATCATTTAGTTCTCAATCCCGATATCATCATAGAGACTAACGCGCTAAAAATCATGACTGACTATATGGATGAACACAGCGACGTTGGACATATGATGCCTAAAGTAGTGTATCCTTCAGGTGACATTCAGTATCTCTGTAAACTCCTGCCAACTCCTTTCGATCTGTTATTCAGGAGATTTCTTCCGGAAAAATGGATTGATCGTAGAACCAAGAAATTTGAAATGAGAAATTCCGGATATGATAAAATCATGGAAGTTCCTTATCTTTCCGGATGTTGTATGCTATTGCGAACAAAAGCGCTTCAAAAAGCGGGTTTGTTTGATGAGCGTTTCTTTCTGTACCCGGAAGATATTGATTTAACGCGCAGGATAGGAGAATTTTATCAAACAATTTTTTACCCACATGTAACTGTAGTGCACCATCATGCCAAAGGTTCTTACAAAAACTTCAAACTGATGGTCATTCATATTTGGAACCTAATCAAATATTTCAATAAATGGGGATGGTTGTGTGATGACAAAAGGAAAACAATCAATCAAAAACTGATTACAAAATGGGATCTTTAAATTTTAGCTTTGTAGAAATCACGAGTGCTTTTATGGTGCTCTTTGCTATTATTGACATCTTAGGCTCAGTGCCCATCATCATCAATGTCAAGAAAAACAACAAGAATATTCATGCTTTTTGGGCAAGTTTTGTCGCACTGATCATTCTGATTTTGTTTTTGTTTGCAGGAGAAGGCATTCTCAATCTTTTTGGAGTTGATATTGAGTCGTTTGCCGTAGCCGGTGCATTGATAATTTTTATCTTTGCCATCGAAATGATCTTGGATATTGAAATTTTCCGAAGTTACAAGGCTCCCAAAAACACTTTCTCCATTGTCCCCCTGGCTTTTCCTCTGATAGCAGGACCAGGCTCTTTTACAACCCTTGTTGCCCTAAGGGCAGAATACAGGGTAGAAAACATCCTCGTTGCCTTGATACTCAATATGGCTTTCGTTTATCTGGTATTAAAATCAACCGACCGCATTGAAAAAATCATCGGAGAAGCCGGTATTTATGTCATTAGAAAATTCTTCGGAATTATTCTGCTGGCAATAGCTGTCAAGCTTTTTACAACCAACATCAGTCATTTAATCAGACTCTAATAACGAAAGGCTCCGTACGGACTTTCAATTAACAATTCCGGACTGTCGGCTTGCTCTACAAACCCAACTATTTGAGCATCAATATTGAACGAGCGTGAAATCTCTATCACTTGATTGGCATACTCAGCCGGCAGGTAAATCTCCATGCGATGCCCCATATTGAAGACTTTATACATTTCCTTCCAGGGAGTACCGGATTCTTGCTGTATCAACTCAAAAAGCGGCGGAATAGGAAATAGATTGTTTTTTACAACTTTCAGCTTATCGATAAAATGCAGGATCTTGGTTTGCGCGCCACCTGAACAATGCACCATGCCATGAATAACCAGACACAACTCTTGTAGTATTTTCTTTACAACAGGTGCGTAGGTCCTTGTCGGAGAAAGCACCAGCTTACCAGCATCCAGACCGGTTCCTGCAATAATATCAGTCAATTTTTTCGAACCTGAGTAAACCAAATCCAGAGGAATCGCAGGATCGAAACTTTCGGGGAATTTGGCAGCCAAATAGTGCGCAAACACATCATGACGGGCTGAGGTCAAGCCATTGCTGCCCATTCCTCCATTGTATGCCTGCTCGTAGGTCGCCTGTCCGGAAGATGATAATCCGACAATCACATCACCGGGACGGATATTGGCATTATCAATCACATCCGCTCTTTTCATGCGACAAGTGACGGTGCTGTCAACAATAATAGTACGCACCAAATCGCCTACATCAGCCGTTTCACCTCCGGTCGGATAAATATTGACACCCATTTTTGCCAACTCTTCTACCAACTCATTGGTGCCATTGATAATAGCCGAAATCACTTCTCCGGGGATTAAATTCTTGTTTCTGCCGATGGTGGAAGAAAGCAAAATGTTATCGGTAGCTCCCACGCATAGCAAATCATCTACATTCATGATCAGGGCATCTTGTGCTATACCCTTCCAAACCGTCAAATCGCCGGTCTCTTTCCAATAAACATAAGCCAATGCCGATTTTGTTCCTGCCCCATCTGCATGCATGATGTTGCAATATTCGGGATCATTTCCTAAATAATCGGGAATTATCTTACAAAAAGCTTTGGGATATAAACCTTTATCTATGTTCTTAATGGCATTGTGCACATCCTCTTTTGATGCAGAAACGCCGCGACGGTTGTATCTCTGATCAGTCATATCTTGTTGATTTTCTATTGTTATTGATTTTCATTATTTTTTCATTGAATGCTTTGGCTTTCAGCAAATCTTCCAAATTCATGTGCATGCGGTACGACCAAAAATGATGTGGGTCACTTGGCACATTGATCCGTTCCGACCAAGGGTCTTCCCGCCTTAAATCTCCATCCATTGCCATCCAGTCCTGCCAGGGTAAAATCACCCACATGGCATTCGACGCTACATGCTGACGAATGATCTTTTCTGCTATCCAAGGTTCGCATTGTTCCGGTGCTTCACCCTCTAAATTTAAAACCTCGTTATAATATTTTTGCGTTAGCTGTCTGTCTTCCAACCACCAGGCACGTATGGGAGTCATATCGTGCGTAGAAGTGGAACACACGGAAAGATAAGGAGCATCCTGCGGAAGAGCAAAAGTTATATGGCTCTGCTTGGGCATGCGCTGGATCTCCAAGCTGAGAATTTCAAGTTTACCCAAAACTTCCGGAACCGAATCGGGCAACATGCCGAGGTCTTCACCACACGCCAACATCTTATTGGATGCAATCAAAGCAGGCAGTTTTTTCATGGCCTGCTCCTTCCAAAATGCATTGTGGCGCACATAAAAATAATCTACATAAATATCGCGAATCAATCTGCGATCTGATTCGGGTAATTCCTGATAAGAAAATGTTTTTTCGACGGTTATACGTGGATGGTAAGTACCAGGATGGTGTGTATCTTCAACAAAAAGAACCTCACTGTGAAGTTGGTACAAACCATCTCTTATCAGACGGTCTTCTGCACTGATAGCATCACCAAAAACTGCAAAGTGCGCCTGTATCTTTTTCTGCGTATCAAACTCCAGCTTAAATTGCCAGGCACCTCCATCTTTCTCAAAAAACTGCTGAATAACGGCTGTTGTATGATTGCCAAATATAGCCTTCAGTACATGCTTTTTCAGATAGGGTTTCAAGAATCTCTTCTCGTCCCATAACAATCCCTTCTTCTTAATTTTCTCAACCGTAAGAGGTATTGCCGGATTAAACTGACCTTTTAATGCCCACACATCAGTTTCGGGTATTTCCCATATGCGGAAAAATCCCAAAATATGATCAATCCTATAAGCATCAAAATACTTTTCCAATTGCTGAAAACGCCTTCTCCACCATCCGTACTGATCTTTTTCCATCTTGTCCCAATTGTAGGTGGGGAAAGACCAATTTTGTCCGCTGACTGCAAAATCATCGGGAGGAGCACCCGCCTGTGCATGGATATTGAAAAGCTCAGGCTCTGTCCACACTTCCACGCTATCCGGACTTACACCGATAGGAATATCCCCCTTTAGGGCAACTCCTTGTTCCAAGGCATATTCATGCACTTCCTTAAGTTGTTTATCAAGGTGAAATTGCAGAAAATAATGAATGGCGATTTGATCAAAATCTTTATATTTTCGAGAAGCCAATTTTTTAATTGCATTTGCATCATAGGCAGCATGCTCACGCCAATCCGTAAATTTTGATGTGCCATTTTGGTCTCTCAAATAGGAAAAAACGGCATAGGGAACCAACCACGATTTATTCTCACTGAAAAATCGTTTATAAGTCGGTGTCTTAAAAAGTTCTTCAGCAGTTTGGAAGTAAAGCTCACGAAAATACTCCCATTTTACACGCATCACATTTTGGTAATCAACAGTAGGTTGATTGTTCAATATCTTTTTTTGCTGATTAAAATAAGTTTCAAGACTCCGGTTTGTTATTTTCCCCATGGCTTCAAGACGCAAATACAAAGGATGCAGTGCATAAACAGAAACCGCGTTATAAGGATAAGAATCAGTATTGGAATGAGTTAAAGTTGTATCATTAATCGGCAAAATTTGGATCATGCGTTGTCCGGTTGCCTTAGCCCAATCAACCATCAGTTTCAAATCATGAAAATCACCCACACCAAAGCTTTGCCTGCTGCGAAGTGAAAAGACCGGTATGGCAACGCCGGTAGCCCTCCAACGAGGAAGTGCAGTCTGCAAATTTTCATCATTGATGATATGATGAGTATCAGGAGAAAGATAAGCTATGTTTCTATTCTCTCCCTCTTCCCATGCCAACACCTTATCAGTAGCCGTGTCAACCACAACAAACTTGTACTCCAAAGGAAAGTTGATTTGTTGTACATCCAGGTTGACAGACCAAACCGGATAGCGCGATTCATCCAATCTGAGTTTTTTGCTTAAATCCCAATAACCCAATACTTCCTGATTACCGACAATAGCCACATGTTGTGTTGGCTCAATCTGAGGTGCAAAAAGATTAATTGTGAGATTTCCGTTTGTCTTTTGCTTGATTGTACATATTTCTCTTTTAAAAAAACAATGACTAAAAGGTGCTGAAGCAAACGGACTTTGACCTACTGCCTCACACCAGAAATCGTAAATTTTTACCTTTTGCGCATCGGCGGGAAGACGTATTTCACGCAAATCGCCAAATTCCCGGATTGACTTTCTGTCACTATCCACCAATTCATATTGATATCGAATGGTGGTAAGATGATTGTTTAGCACATGCTTATAGCTCCATTGAGAGTCATTTTTGCAAGTCATCTGCCGACTTACCAAGCTAAGATTTCCATGTTCATCTTGCTCCTGTAGCAACAAGTTCAGGTTATTGCCCCATTGCGTCAGAAAACGGATGTTAAATTCGATTTGCATGTTCAATCATTAATACGCTTGCAAAAGTACAAAAATTAAGTGGATACAGTAATCGGTCAATATCACGTGTTCGTTTCACAAAAAAGGCTGTCTAAACTTAATAGACAGCCTTTTTGTAGAGGTACTTGGCGGATTCGAACCGCCGTAAACGGTTTTGCAGACCGGCGCCTAGCCACTCGGCCAAAGTACCCTGGAACTTTCGGGATTGCAAAGATAATCTATTTTTTTGGATGTCGAAACATAATAGATAGTTTATTCGCTGAAAAACCGTACATAAAAAAACTTGCCGACAATCAAACTGTCGGCAAATTATCCATTTAAAAACAACTCACAAATCATCCATCTATTAACTTGTGTGTTCTAGAAATCCCGGGAGAGAGGTGGTTTCATTGTCTCCCTTGCTCTCTTTGTCCTCTTGTCTCCCCCCTGGGTTGAGCAGTGCGTTGCATCAACTCTCTTTGGTATTCTTTTTCGGCTCTCAATAACTTATTGATGACCTCTGCAGAAACAACCTTTTTCAATTTCAGGTAGTAATTTTTATGAATATTGGCATTTTCTACCTCAAAATTTACCATAGCTTCGTTGATGGCTTCGAAATTCGTACTTCCCGGAGCATTTGCGCGACGACTATTTCTGTAAACTTCCCTATTTTTGGCCAATAAATTCCACAATTCCTCCTCAGTCTCACGGAAAATCGGCTCAATTTTAGCCAGGTCTTCGGCAGATGCATTTATTTTTTCACTGATTATAGTCCACTTGCGATTCATCACTTCCTCTTTCGAAAAACGGGAACCTCTTTGTTGTGCAGTAAGGGTACCAAAGAAAAACAGGAGCGTTAAAGTAATTAATAATTTTGGTTTCATTTTTTCTTAATTATTGATTGTTATCATTTACATCATCATCTGTCATTGAAAATGCATAGTAATCGTACAAAATAGTTTGATCCAATTGCGACATGAGATACATTTCATATAATTCAGCGTCACGATTTCTGTTTTGTTGGTGGATAGCGTAGAAAACATTGCCTATCAAGAACACGCCAACAAACATTGCAGCCAGGTACATCCAGGGTTTCATCAACTTTTTAAATGTCAACTGTTCAGCCGCTATTTGAGAATTGATGTCGGATGCAAAATCCTCAAAGTAACCCTCCGGTACAGTAAAAGGGTTACTGTTTCCGTACGTTTGCAATATTTTTTGATCTATTTTTTCCATTTCTTTGTGATACGTTTGTTTAGACTATCATAAAACTAAAAGGTTTAATCTGAAAAAGTTAAAGGCAATTGTTCAATAAATAAACACTCCTGAAAATTTCACTCACTCCTCTGTCAATAAGAATTTCTCAATTTTTTTAACTGCATGATGATAGGAAGCTTTCAAGGCGCCAACTGAAGTATCTAATATTTTCTCCATCTCCTCATATTTCAAATCATCAAAATACTTCATATTGAACACCAATCTTTGTTTTTCGGGTAAGCTAAGAATAGCTTTCTGCAACTTCATTTCAGCTTCATCACCAGAGAAATATGAATCAGCTTTCAATTGATCGGCAAGCAAACCTTCAACATCATCTATTCCTGTGAAATTGCGCATCCTTAGGGCGCTTAAAAATGTCATTGTCTCATTCGTGGCTATTTTGTAAAGCCATGTTGACAGTTGTGCATCTCCTCTGAAATTATCAAGCCCTCTCCAAGCTTTCATAAAAGTGTTCTGCAAGACATCATGGGCATCATCATGAGACAAAACCATTTTTCGGATATGCCAATACAAGCGCTCCTGATACAAGAGCACTACTTCGGAAAAAGCTTTTGCACGGGTTTTGGGCTGGGCAAGCAATCTCAATAAATCAGCACTTTCTTTAGCAGCCATTCGTTCATAAATTACAAAATTAATGTTTAGACTCAAAAACAGGAAGAAAGTTTAATAATACTACCGAACAAAAAAGGGAAAGGGTATGAACATTCATTTCTTCACTGCTTTTACCATTCGCTCGTTACCAAATATATCTTTTTTCAATTGAACCTCTGCATACGACATATCTTCCAACAATTGAACGCAAGCTTTTCCGAAGTCGCGATGCACTTCAAAAAACAAATTTCCCCCGGGGAATAAGTTTAATTGAGCAAACTGCGCAATTTTACGATAAAAGATCAAAGGATCGGAATCCTTGACAAACAAAGCCCTTTCCGGCTCAAAATCTTTAACCCTGCTCATCACGTCTTTACGTTCGGAACACGGAATATAAGGCGGATTGCTCACGATAACATGATATTTTCGGTCTGATTTTTCAGTTTTCAAAATATCGCATTGGAAAAAACTGATTTTCAGTCCAAGATTCTCTGCATTGTTTGCTGCCACCCCCAAACTATCTTCGTCAATATCACACGCATATACGTCAGCACCCGGCAAAAAATGTTTTAAAGCAATCGCAATACAACCGCTCCCGGTACCGATATCAAGAACGAGACTATCATGCTCAATCTCTTCTAACATCCATTGAACCAACTCCTCGGTTTCAGGCCGCGGGATCAGTACCGCATCATTGACCATGAAATTCAATCCGCAAAATTCCGTTTCACCTAATACATATTGTATGGGTAAGCCACTTTTGAGTTTTTCTACATAATTCCGTAAGATTTTCCGTTGTTCTTCAGAAAATGTTGTATTTTTGTTCACTATAATTTCAGTGAAACTGTAGCCGCTGACTTTAGATATCAACAGTCGTGATACAGATTGCAGCTCTAACGTTGAATAAGAAGCTGACAAATTGCTGCGGATGAATTGTATGGCTTGTTGCATGACCTGCAAATTTACATGATAATTTTTAGTTTTCACACAAGCACACCAAAGTCGGTCTGCCAATTCAAGGGTAAATCAACAGGATGAATTACGAAGAAAAATACATATACAGGTGTTTACAGCTTGCAGCTTTCGGAGGAGGACATGTTGCACCAAATCCGATGGTGGGTGCCGTTATAGTACACAACCATCGAATTATAGGTGAAGGGTTTCATCACAGATACGGTGAAGCTCACGCTGAACCCAATGCCATCTTATCCGTAAAAGATGAGGCACTACTTCAGAAATCTACCTTGTATGTAAATTTGGAGCCTTGCTCTCACGTAGGTAAAACGCAACCTTGTGCCCACTTAATTGTCGATAAAAAAATCCCAAGGGTGGTCATCGGGACATTAGATCCCAATCCGAAAGTATCGGGAAAAGGTATTAAAATACTTCAGAATGCAGGTATTAAAGTGGTAACGAATGTATTGGAAGACGAATGCCGCCGTTTAAACAAACGTTTTTTTGCATTGCATAATGAACACAGACCATTCATTCTGCTGAAATGGGCCGAAACAAGAGACGGATTTATTGATGTCATCCGGCATGATGCCGGCACTCCGCCACTTCAAATTTCGGGTCAGCTTGCCAAGCAGCTTACCCATAAAATGCGGTCGGAGAACCAAGCCATCATGGTCAGCACCAATACGGCTGTGTTAGATAATCCGTCGCTGATAACCAAGCACTGGCCCGGTAAAAATCCCATTCGCATCATATTAGACCGAACCGGAAGAATACCAGAGCATTACAGTGTTTTCAACGACTTGGCTGAAACATTGATCTTCACCGAAAACCCACGTAAAAATACGGAGAGTACCAAATATATTTATCTTCACTTTGATGAGTGTATGCTGAACAATTTATTACAAACACTCGCTTCAAGAAATATTCATTCCGTATTGGTTGAAGGTGGCGCTCAGTTACTAAAAAACTTTATTGATGCCGGATTGTGGGATGAGGCACTGGTTGAAGTATCCGGACAGATAATCGGACGGGGTGTTCAGGCACCTTCGACAGGCATTGTCCCGGACAGTTCCGTAATCATCAACAATCATTTGCATCTCAAATATATTAACAGAAATAAAAAATTTAACACCCATAGCTCTGTGTAACATATAACACCAGGCTACTCACTGTTTATCGTTGTTTGTCAGAAGGCAATTATGGGGTCAAATACCGATTTATGAATAAGCTTCTTCTCATCTTGCTGATAGCTCTGTATTTTTACATGATCATCAGTTCCATTTCAGTATTATTACTTGAAAACAGGAATCCTACACGTTCTCTTTCATGGATCCTGGTGATGGTTTTATTGCCGGGGATCGGGATATTTTTATATTTGATGATTGGACAGAACTATCGCAAACAAAAAGTTTTCTCTAAAATCAGTGTAAAACATTTGACAAAACTACCTTATGAAGAGATAAAACCAGAAGCGTGTTCAACCATCATTTCTGAAACTCACCATTTAAATTTAGTTAAGCTATTATACAATAACAATGATGCTACCTTGCATCTTTGCAACAAAATCGATGTGCTGTCCGACGGAGAATCAACTTTCACCTCTATGTTTGATGCCATTGAGAAAGCGGAAAAACACATTCACATTCAATTTTTCATCTTCGAAAATGACAGAATTTCCAATTATCTAAGAGAACTCTTGATCAAAAAAGCCAAATCAGGTGTTAGGGTCAGAATGATTTATGATTATCTGGGAAGTTTTGACCTTTCCAAAAGCTATCTCAAATCCTTGAAAGAAGCCGGTGTTTACGTAGTGCCTTTTCTCCCTCTGAGATTGAGGTTGAGAAGAAGCAAGATCAACTTTAGAAATCACCGCAAAATATTGATTGTTGACGGGAAATACGGTTTTATCGGAGGATTAAACTTTGCCGACAGGTATATTTTTGGTAACAAATACGGAAAATGGCGGGATACTTTTGTACGCATAGAAGGTGCTGCTGTTCATGGTTTGCAGTCTTTGTTCCTATCAGACTGGTATTTCGTGGAACGAAAATTAATTACTGATATTAAATATTACCCCAAACCCACTAAGTTTGAAGACAACCTCGTGCAAATCGTGAGTAGCGGTCCTGACACCAATTGGGAAAACATCATGCAAGGCATTGCATTGGCCATCATGTCGGCACACCGATATGTGCATATACATACGCCATATTTTGCACCGAACGAAATTATGCTAAATGCCATTATCATTGCCAGTCTGAGTGGAATTGACATTAAATTGATGGTTCCTACAAGATCCGATTCCAGGTTGTCTGATGCTTGTTCGTTTAGCTATTTCGGAGAAATTCTTGAAGCCGGTGTACAGGTATTTCAATACTCGGCCGGATTTCTGCACAGCAAAGCCATCGTGATTGATGATTTTATTTCCATTGTCGGCTCAGCGAATCTTGACGAAAGAAGTTTTAATCAGAATTTTGAAGCCAATGCTTTTATTTATGACACAAAAACTGCCCTGGAACTGAAGCAGCTTTTCAATGCTGATATGGAAAATTGCAAAGAAATTACTTTGTCCGACTGGAAAAATCGAAAAAAAAGTCAGATGCTGAAAGAGTCATTTGCCAGACTCTTCAGCCCCATCATATAAAAAAACTTGTTTTTTATTTGTACTTTTGTACTTTCAAAAGTTGTAACAAATACGATAAAATTCAGTACGAATCGATTAAAATCTCAACATATGCAAGACAATATATTTAAATCCACCATGACCAACGGGTTGATCATGGGAGTCCTGTTTTTTGTAAACTTCCTGCTATCCGGATCCAGGATCCTGCCTCTGGTGTTCCTTTCTTACTTGATGATAGCTCTGATCATCGTTCTCATGCACAGGATGGCAAAACGATATCGGGATGTGGATTGCGGAGGAACGATCAAATACTGGAAAGTATTTAATTATGTAGTACTGACATTCTTGTTCGCCGCCATTATCTCTTCAGTTTTCAAAATTGTATATTTGCAGTACATCAATACCGAATACCTTCCTGCCCTCTTTGAAGAAAGTATGCGTCAAATGGAGCAAAACCACTCCCTTTTCGAAAAGTTCAACTTACCGCTTGACGAAGATTATATTTCTGCAGTTGAAAAAACAATGCGTCCTGTCACTTATTCTCTTCAAACCATATGGGTCAATGTATTCCTGGGAGTTATACTCGGATTGATTTTAGGTGGCATGCTCAAGAAAGAAAAAAGCATTTTTGAGGATGACAGCCTGTCCAATTATCAAGATCAACGAACATAATTATTATCTTCTTAGAACGAATACAAAACACTTTTTTAGAATAAACACATGAATATATCCGTTGTCATACCTCTTTACAATGAAGCAGAATCGTTGCCCAAGCTTCATGATTGGATTGATAAAGTAATGCAAAAAAATCAATTCAGCTATGAAATCATTTTTGTTGATGACGGCAGCACGGATGACTCCTGGAAAGTCATCGAAGATTTAAAGTCCCGCTCAAAGCATGTAAGAGGCATCAAATTTCGCAACAACTACGGAAAATCTCCGGCCTTACATTGCGGATTTCAGGAAGTACAAGGTGATGTAGTCATAACCATGGATGCTGACTTGCAAGACAGTCCGGATGAAATCCCTGAACTTTACCGTATGATCACAAAAGAAGGTTATGATTTGGTGTCGGGATGGAAAAAGAAAAGATACGATTCCAAACTGACAAAAAATTTACCTTCCAAAATTTACAATGCGACAGCGCGTAGGGTGACGGGCTTGAAACTTCACGACATGAACTGTGGCTTAAAAGCCTACAAAAAAGAGGTGGTAAAAAACATAGAAGTATACGGTGAAATGCACCGATACATCCCCTATTTGGCAAAAAACGCAGGCTTTACAAAAATTGGAGAAAAGGTAGTAACACACAGAAAACGGGAATTCGGTACAACTAAGTTTGGCATGAATCGTTTTGTAAACGGCTATTTGGATTTAATGACCGTTTGGTTCTTGAATAAATTCGGCAAAAAACCCATGCATTTTTTCGGACTCTACGGAAGTTTAATGTTCATCTTGGGATTTATAGCCGTAATTGTTGTCGGAGCTATTAAAATTCACGCCATTATCAATCAGGTCAAGGCTATTTTAGTAACCGACAGCCCCTATTTTTACATTGCCTTAGTCGCTATGATATTAGGTGCGCAATTATTTATGACCGGATTTCTTGGAGAAATAATCGCCAGAAATTCATCTGAAAGAAATAATTATAAGATTGAAAAGAAAATCTAACACCGTTTATGAAGCGACTACCAATCATTTTCATACTCTCCATCATCTTTTTTTCTGCCTGCAAACAAGACGAAACATGCAGAGAAAGTAAAGAGGTTTTTTTACGTGTCGGTTTTTTTGAATCCGTCACCAATAAAGCTGTAAGTATTGACAGCTTGACCGTTTTTGCTTTACACCAGGATGGGTCAGCTATGGACAGCCTTTTGTATGACAATCGAAAAAATATAAGTAATGTCATACTTCCTTTAAACAAAGTAGAACAAGCCAGTCTGTTCGTCATGAAATTGAATGACCTGCCTCAAGACACCTTGTCTGTTTTGTATGAAAATGTTGAATACTTCATTTCATACCCCTGCGGAATGATCATTACTCATACATTGGATACAGTGTGGTCAACGCACCACTTTATCAAAGATGTAAACATGGTTCACAAAAATATAAACACAACTAATGTACAACATTTACAAGTATTGCTCTAGTTTGCTGATAGTCTGTTGTGTTGTGACCGTTTTATCTGCACAGGAAAATGAGGTGGTCAACGACAGCACCAAAAGAAAAGTTGTATTTAACGGCATACGGCTCGATTTGGATGTTTCACCTGTACTCACCACCTTTCTAAATAAAGGTGAATCCTATTCATTTGAAACCAGTATTCAAGCTGAATTCAACAGAAGGTTGTATCCGGTTATTGAATTAGGTTATGGTGGAGCTAAAAAGCTGACCGGTTCGGGCATAACATATAAAGGTGATGGGTTGTTCTACAGAGCCGGTATGGATTTTAACCTGTTAAAAAGCAAATCAGAAAACCCCATTTACAACAATTTATTTCTTTTTGGTGTCAGACTCGGATACACATATTTTGATTATGAGCTGCAAAATATTAGCTTTGTGGACGATTTTTGGAATACAAACACAACCAAAAACCTGGATCGCACTTCATCCAATTTTTGGTTTGAGATTGCAGCAAGTGTAAGGGTTGAACTGGTAAAAAATTTATACATCGGTTGGACAGTCCGCATCAAAAACATGCTGCTAAAACCGGATCCGGGCGCAATTAGGCCGTGGTATGTTCCGGGTTTTGGCATTAACGGAGACACCTCGGTATGGGGATTTAATTATACAATAGGATATAAATTACTAAACAATAAATAATTTTTTGCTTATGAATTCAGTTGAAATTTTAAATCGGGCAGCAGACAACATCAGGATACTCTCTGCGGCGATGGTGGAAAAGGCTAAATCGGGACATCCCGGTGGAGCAATGGGAGGTGCCGACTTTATCAATGTGTTGTATTCAGAATTTTTAGTGTACGATCCGGAAAATCCAACCTGGGCAGGACGCGACCGTTTCTTTTTAGATCCGGGACATATGTCACCCATGTTATATGCTACGCTCACTTTAGCGGGTAAATTCTCCATAGAAGAGATCAAACAATTTCGTCAGTGGGATTCTCCCACACCCGGTCACCCTGAGGTAGACGTAAAACGAGGAATAGAAAACACTTCCGGTCCGCTTGGTCAGGGTCACGCATACGGTGTTGGGGCCGCCATTGCAGCTAAATTTTTGGAAGCCCGTTTCGGTAAAACAATGATCGGGCAAACTATCTATGCTTTCATATCCGACGGTGGTATTCAGGAAGAAATATCACAGGGAACGGGACGCATTGCCGGGCATCTCGGATTAGACAATTTGATCATGTTTTACGACTCCAACGATATCCAGCTTTCAACCAGTACCGACGCGGTAACCAGCGAAGATGTGGCAATGAAATACAAAGCATGGAACTGGCATGTAATTGAAATTAATGGGCATGATGCATCTGCTATCAGGAAGGCATTGACCGAGGCTAAAGCAGTAACAGGAAAACCAACTCTTATCATTGGAAAGACCATTATCGGTAAGGGAGCACGCAAAGAAGACGGAACAAGTTACGAAGGTAAATGTGAAACACACGGTATGCCGCTGAGCGCAGCCGGTGCTTCTTTCGAAAAAACCATCAAGAATTTAGGTGGCAATCCTGAAGACCCATTTGCTATATTTAAGGAAACACGGGCCTTATACGCCAAACGTGAAGAAGAATTAGCAGCCATCATGGCTAAAAAATACGCAGAAGAAAAAGCATGGGCAGCAGCTAATCCTGCATTGGCAGAAAAATTGGCCCTGTTCTTCTCCGGAGAAGCTTCCGTTAACTGGGATGCCATTGTGCAAAAACCCAATCAGTCAACACGCAGCGCTTCTGCCACCGTACTTTCCGAGTTAGCTGTACAGGTTGAGAACATGATCGTTGCTTCTGCCGACTTGTCCAATTCAGACAAGACGGATGGATTTTTGAAAAAAACGACTGCTTTCCAAAAAGGTGATTTCACAGGAGCTTTCCTACAAGCCGGTGTTTCCGAGCTGACTATGGCTTGTCTGTGTATCGGCATGAGTTTGCACGGAGGTGTAATTCCTGCATGTGCAACTTTCTTCGTTTTTTCCGACTATATGAAACCGGCAGTGCGCATGGCAGCATTGATGGAACAACCTGTTAAATTCATCTGGACACACGATGCTTTCCGTGTAGGAGAGGATGGTCCGACCCATGAACCCGTTGAGCAAGAAGCACAAATCCGCTTGATGGAGAAATTGAAAAACCACAGCGGTAATAGCTCTATGCTGGTATTACGACCTGCTGACGTGGAAGAAACAACAGTAGCCTGGAAAATGGCGATGGAAAATACCAAGACGCCTACCGGACTTATTTTCTCCCGGCAAAACATCCAGGATTTACCGGCAAAGAGCAACCGCAAGGAAGAGGCTAAACAAGCTCAAAAGGGAGCTTATATAGTTGAATGCGACGGCAATCCCGATGTTATTTTATTGGCATCAGGCTCCGAAGTATCCACTTTATACGAAGGTGCCAAATTATTACGCAAAGACGGTATCAAAATACGTTTGGTGTCTGTTCCTTCTGAAGGCGTTTTCAAACAACAAAGTGAAGCCTATCAAAAGAGTGTATTACCCGATAAGGCAAAAATTTTCGGTCTGACTGCCGGATTACCCGTCAACCTGGAAGGTTTAGTAGGTTGTAACGGCAAAGTATTCGGACTGGAATCCTTTGGATTTTCTGCTCCTTACCAAATCCTGGATGAAAAATTAGGATTTACAGGTGAAAACGTATATAAACAAGTGAAATCTTTATTGAAGTAAACGCGAAATGAAAGGAAGAGGAGGGAGGAGAGATATCAAAAGGAGCGGAAGCGGCGAGATTCGAACTCGCGGTACGGTTGCCCGTACGACAGTTTAGCAAACTGTTGGTTTCAGCCACTCACCCACACTTCCATTTGCCTTTTGCGGCTGCAAATATATAAAGAATTTTTAATTATTCAAACGGAAGCAGACAATAATTTGTGAAAACCATTTTTACAGTTATGTCTGCTTCATTTTGAAACCGACTTTCCAACAGATGAAGACAAATTCATATAAAAAGAAACTTTTTATTGTTGTGTTTTCTTTATTATCAGGAATTTTACTGATAGGTATCGGGTCATATTATTATGTTTTTCATGCTCCCAACATCAATCAGGTAAAAGACGAAACCTTTCTCTACATAAGAGACACTGATACTTTTGATGATGTCTTGAAGCAGATTGAAAGTAAAGCTGTTATATCAAACCGTTTTACGTTTATTCAAGTAGCCAGGCGACTCAAATATACCCATATGAAACCCGGCAGGTATGCACTTGAAAACAAGATGTCGAACGTGGAATTGATAAGAAAACTGCGAAATGCCCAGCAAGATCCTGTAAAACTACAATTCAACAGCTTGCGTACCAAGGAACAATTAGCCGGCAGGATAGCTGAGCAAATCATGGTTGATTCGATGAGTTTGATCACTTTAATGAATGATCCGGAATTTCTGAAACAATACGAAGTAACTCCCGCAACAGTTATATCGCTCTTTATTCCAAATACCTATGAGGTGTTTTGGAACATCAAAGCCGAAAATCTGTTCAAAAGAATGAAGAGGGAATACGATCATTTTTGGACATCAGAAAGAAAAGCAAAGGCAGCCGCTATTCCGATGACTCAGGAAGAAGTGATCATTTTGGCATCCATCATTCAGGAAGAGACCAATAAAAAAAGTGAATATCCCATCATTGCAGGATTGTATATCAACAGATTAAGAAAAAAGATGCCGCTACAGGCTTGTCCGACTGTCAAGTATGCAGTGGGTGACTTTACACTGCAACGAATTTTATACAAACACCTGAAAGTTGATTCTCCCTACAATACTTACAAATATCCGGGTTTACCTCCCGGACCCATCCGTACACCCTCAACAACCTGCATTGATGCTGTATTAAATTATGAAAAACATGATTATTTGTATATGGCAGCAGATGCATCACTCAATGGCGGACATGCTTTTGCAAAAACCGGTGCAGAACACGCACGCAATGCCAGAAAAATTCAACAAGTATTGAATGAAAAAGGTATCAAATAAAGGTACTACTGGGAATTGATTGAACAGGATTTTTTCAAGCGATAAAATTTACTTCAGGAATCAGTTTGATCCCAAATTTTGCATCCACATCAGCCTGGATCTGACAGGCCAGATCGGCAATTTCCTGTCCTTTGGCATCGCCGTAATTAACCAATACCAAGGCTTGATGGGCATAAACACCCACATTGCCGACTCTTTTGCCCTTCCATCCACATTGCTCAATCAACCAGGCAGCCGGAATTTTCTCCCGGGTATCACTGACGAAATAATGGGGTATCTGGGGGTATGCAGATTGTAAATCTTCAAACTTTTTACGATTTACCACCGGGTTCATGAAAAAACTTCCGGCATTACCTATCTCTTTCGGATTGGGCAACTTAGCTTCCCTGATCGCAATGATGGTATCCCGAACATTTCTGAGGTTAATTTCCCCTCGCTGCAATACCTCCTTTTCCAAATGATGGTAAGTCAGATTGAAAACCTGTTTTTTACTCAACTTAATGACAATGGAAAGTATGATGTACTGCCCCTTTAGTTCTTTTTTAAAGATACTTTCACGATAACCGTAGCGACAGTCTTCACAAGTGAAAATCTTCGTTTCACCATCAGCAATTCGTACAGCTTTTACCTTTTGCAGTACATCTTTCAACTCTACACCGTAAGCCCCGATGTTCTGTATAGCAGATGCACCCACTTCCCCTGGTATCAAAGAAAGATTTTCAATACCATGCCAGCCGTGCTGTACGCAATATTCCACCAGGTCGTCCCACACTACACCGGAACCCACCTCCAACATCACAGAATCTTCAGATTCTTCAATCAACGTAATTCCTTTTAAAGCAGAATGAACAATTACGCCGTCAAAATCTCTCAAAAAAAGCAGGTTACTCCCCTGCCCTATAGCTAACAGTTGGTTTTTACGCACCACTTCACTGTTTAAGATTTCCGACAATTCATCTTTAGAGCTATATTCAACAAAATACCCGGCATAGACATCCAGGCCGAATGTGTTATATTTTTTAAGCGAATGATGCTGATAAAATCTCATGCTTTCTTTATGGCAGGTTTCCTACCCCTACTTTTTTTCTTCAATTCAAAATCACGTCCCAAATACTTCTCTCTTACCACCGGATTATCCGCCAATTCCTGTGAGGTCCCCTGATACAGAATCTGACCTTCAAACAGCAAATAAGCACGATCGGTAATACTTAAGGTTTCGTTCACATTATGGTCGGTGATCAAAACCCCTATATCTTTATCTTTCAGTCTCCAAACGATGTCCTGAATATCCTGTACTGCTATTGGGTCGACTCCGGCAAAAGGCTCATCCAGCATGATAAAGCGAGGTTCAATCGCCAGGCAACGTGCAATCTCTGTCCGACGACGTTCCCCGCCGGAAAGGCGATCACCTATATTATGACGAACTTGCTCCAAATTAAACTCAGCAATCAGCGTTTCCAGTTTTTCATGTTGGTATTGCTTGCTAAACTTGGTCATTTCGAGTACAGCCTTGATATTATCCTCCACCGTCATCTTTCTAAAAACCGATGGTTCCTGGGCCAGATAGCCTATTCCCTGCTGTGCTCTTTTATAAACAGGATATTTGGTTATATCAACATCATTCAGAAAAATTTTACCCGAATTTGGGGTAATCAGTCCGGTCGCCATGTAAAAAGTAGTAGTTTTACCCGCACCATTAGGACCGAGCAAACCTACAATCTCACCCTGCTCTACATAGATAGAAACATCATTCACCACCATGCGTTTCCCATATTTCTTATATAGATGTTCAGTCCGTAAAATCATTGCTTCAATCTCAATTATTGGTTAATCTCTCATTATTCATCATTCTTCGTTTTGTACCACCCCGCATACATGGCATAATTATGCGCAATTTTGCGATTTATTTCATGGGTTTGCTCCGGCTCCACATTTTTTATAAACTTTGCTGGAACCCCACCCCAAAGCGTATAAGGAGGAATTTTCGTATTGCTTAACACCAAAGAACCGGCAGCAACAATGGCACCCTCGCCCACTTCAGCATGATCCAATAATATGGCACCTATACCAATTAGTGCATAATTATCAATTTTGGCCCCATGAACGGTAACATTGTGACCTATCGATACATAATCACCAATTTCTACTACAGACTTTTGATACAGGGTGTGCAGCACACTCCCATCCTGAATATTGACGTGATTACCTATGCGGATAGAATTGACATCACCACGAAGCACTGCATTGTACCAAATACTGCAACCGTCACCCATCACTACATCTCCAATAATCGTAGCATTCTCAGCCAAAAAACAATCTTTTCCAAATTGAGGTATAAACCCCCTAAGCTCCTTAATTAACGCCATATCAACTGACAATCATTTAAATAAAACTCAAACTTTTATTACTCTTTTCTTTTTCTGATACCCTGATTTGTAGGGACATACAGAGCGTGCAACAAAAACTTTTCCCGCAGCAGAACCCTCAGGAACAACAAGGCCTGCATGGGTAAAAGAAGCAACAAAGTAGTATGTGTAAGAGAAACAGTGACGATAAAATAAACAATCATCATCAACATGTACACGATATTGTAATAGAACAACAAACTACGTGATTTTTTCGACCATATCAACAAAGCAACGATAATATTCAGCGGATTGAGCCATAATAAATTCAGGTTTTTATCTACCAGGGGATGCTCAGAAAAGAACATGAAAAGAAACAACACCAGTCCGGCAATTCCGGTTACCATAAACAATACAAAATCAAACAATCTATTGGTAACGCTATCCATATTTCTTCTGTACTTCATGATCAATCCACCCATAATAAGCCATAGTGTGGTAATCAAAAAAGGATGAACGAACAAAGCTAAATGATTTGGACTTTCACGCTTCGCCATGAATAAGGTTTGTGCGTGATGCACAAGGGGCCTTGCATGAAAGCCATTATCAAGATGAAGAATTTTAGCCTGTTGAACATAATTTTTCAAGTACTCGGGTAAAAAAATGCTTTGATTCTCATTGAGTAATTTATCGGCATCCAAACCAAAAACAAGGTTCACGCCGAGCTCAACCCACGGAGTATCAGAAAGATAATTCGTTATCATGGTACGAGCCGATTCAAACTTACTTTGCTGATCAAAAATGATAGCTCCGGTGACAGCTTCACTGATGATATGATAAGGACGGGTAGAACAGTTGTCATTAAAAAAATTGTACCTGTACATCCTGTTTTCAGGCAAATAATTAATGTGCAACAGTTCAATCAACCTGTCCTTTTCCGCTTTGGTAAGATTCAACACCTGTTCCCAGACAGTAGAATTTCTTTTGCGGTAATCATGCATAAATAACTCTGTAGGATAAACAGCCAGCATATAATCGGTGTGTCCTCTCAGAAATTTCAAATAAAAATTATCCGTCTTAAAATCAAACACCCCGTAATTATAGACCAGGTCTAAACCTTTCGTATCCCGGATCCGAATGGCCGTATGGCCAAATTTCGTATATACAGCCCTTCCGGGCTCACAGGTAATCAAACTCACAATTGTCGAGTCGGAATATTCAATAGTTTCCGAACGTAAATGGAATGCCGTCATCAGCAAAAACAACAAAAAAACCGCTATTTGTTTCATGTTGACAAAATTGAAATAAACATTGACAAAAGTAACATTTTTTATTGACTTGTGAATATTTAAAGAAAAGTTTGAAAGCACATATACAACTTTGACCAACAGATGAATCAAAAAAACAGGAAAAGATTGTTTATTTTAGAATAATATGTAAATTTGTGCTTTAAAACATTGTTATCTAACATACTTTCTTATAATTCATGGCTAAAAAAACAATTTCAACGCCCAGGCCGATTGAAAAAGTCATGACCGTTTGGGATGTTTTAACGCCTGATGAAAGGCAATTTTTACGAAACAATCATACTGTTCATCGGTTTAAAAAAAATGAACTGATTCATTGCGAAGGCGACATTCCAACCCACATGATGATATTGGAATCGGGAAAGGTTAAGGTCTTCAAAGAAGGAGTAGGAAGTCGTGCACAAATCATCCGTATGCTTAAACCGGGCGAGCACTTCGGTTATCGTGCCATCATTACTAACCAGCCGCATAACACCAACGTAGCGGCTGTTGAGCCTTCTACCATTTTTATGATCAAGGCTGATATTTTTACTTCTATCCTGAAACACAATAATGCATTTTGTTATCGGTTCCTGGAAGAGCTTGCATGTGATTTGGGAGTATCAGATGCACGGATAGTAAATTTAACACAAAAACACATCCGCGGGCGACTGGCAGAAGCCTTACTTACACTCAAGAAAAATTATGGAGTAGAAGCTGACGGTGCAACCATCAGCATCTATTTGGCGCGCGAAGATTTAGCCAATTTATCCAACATGACCACTTCCAACGCCATCCGTACCTTATCCAATTTTGCCAATGAACAAGTGATTGCCATGGACGGGCGAAAATTAAAAATCATTGACGAAGAAAGACTGATAAGAATCAGTAAAATGGGTTAAATTTTTCACATATGACCTCATCACAAATTGACAGCACTTACAAATCCGTTATCAATCTGCTTCTGGCAGGAAAGCTAAAGTTGGCTTTTGACAAAACACGCCTGCTCGTTGCTGAGCTGCAATGGGGCGAGCTGACCGATGAATTTGAAGACTTGCTTCGAAACTATCGGTACATGCTCCAATACTTCATTGAAGGTGTTGATGATCCGGATCGTAAAAGTGTTTACAATAAACTGATTAGCAGATTAATTAGCCTGAATGCTTTGGTGCGCGAAGAATTGATGGTGCGCATAGATAATACATTTGAGTACACACAGAAAAGATATTTTCCTCATAAACTACATTTTAGTTCTGTCTCCGACCTGTACGATTCTTTTGTTTACTTTCACAACCAACAATCCATTTTGAATGAATCCGAGGTCGATACTGAAAATGAGAAACAAAGAATCCGGAGCAATTACGAGAAACTGCTGCTTGACCTGTTTGCAATATTTTGGTTAAGTACCCACATTCGGTCAGAAGAAAAGAAAGTTTTCAAACTCATGATTAATGAAGCTTATCCGGCAAGTATAGAACAAAACCTGATTATATCTGCTTTGACCCTGAACATCTGGAGAATGTTTGATGAAGAAAAAATAATGTTATTGCTGGATGCTTGCCAGCACAAGGATATGCAAGTCAGACAACGGGCTTTGGTAGGTTTATGCTTCATTCTCACTAAATACAACGACTTCCTTCATTTTTACCCCTCTGTCAGAAATCGTCTGGTCATCCTGGTGGACCATACTACCATTACCGAAAACCTAAAAAACATCATTTTGCTGATTATCGGGACAACAGATACCGATCGCATCACCAAAAAGATGCAGGAAGAAATTCTTCCTGAGATGATAAAAATCAGTCCTGTCATCAGGGATAAAATAGAAGAAGAAAAAATGTTCAAATCAGATGATTGGAATGAAGAGAATCCTGAGTGGAGCGAAATCCTGGAGCAAAGCGGAATAGCCGACAAGCTACAGGAGCTGACGGAATTGCAGATGGAAGGAGCTGATGTGTATATGAGTACTTTTTCGATGCTAAAAAACTTTCCGTTTTTCAATGAAACTGCTCACTGGTTTTTGCATTTCGATCCGGAATTTTCAGCTATTCAGGATTTATTTCGGCAACATGACCAAAGTTTGGTTACTGCATTTTTAAAAAATAATATTATTTGTAATTCCGACAAATACTCATTTTGTTTGAGTGCTTTACAAATGCCTGCCGGTCAACGTTCCATGATGAGTAAATCCTTTAAGGCAGAAGCAAAACAATTGGAAGAGATCAGCAAGGAAGAAACCTTGCTCAATCCCGATCTGGCAGCCAGAAACATAGCGAGGCAGTACATACAGGACTTATTTAGGTTTTTCAGACTCCATCCCCGGCATCAGGACTTTAACAATATGTTTAAATTATCATTAAACATACATAAAACCACTTTTTTTGATGTATTAGCTTCCGGAAGTGATATCAAGCTTCAAGCAGCAGAATATTATTTCACCAAAAAACTATATGTGCAAGCCATTGAGGTCTATGAGGAGCTGATTCAAGAACAGGAACCTTCTGCTGCTTTGTATCAGAAAATCGGCTTTTCCTATCAAAAAAATGCGCAAATCAATCAAGCTTTAAATGCTTATATCAAGGCTGATTTAATCTTGCCGGACGATCTGTGGACAGTTAAAAAAATAGCTATCTGTCACCGTTTGTCGGGAGATTATGAAAAAGCCCTGGAAGCTTATCGGCATGCCGACTTTTTGAAACCCGGAGAATTCAACACCAATATGCAAATTGCCAATTGTTTGATACAACTTGAAAAGTACAAAGCAGCCCTACAGGTATATGCAGACATTGAAAAGAATAATCCGGACAATGAAAACTTGTGGAGAGCTGTCAGTCGCTGTGCATTTCTTTCTACCAACATCCACCAGGCCGATTATTACATGGATAAAATTTTATCTGCACAGCAGCCTCGTGCAATTGATTTAATCAATGCCGGTCATATTGCTTTTTGTAAGCATAACAGATCGGGTGCCGTCCAATTTTACCTCCAAAGTATAGAGCAACAAGCTGACAACCTGCAATTAATTATTGACCAGATAATTGAAGACAGAAAACACCTGATTGCCAATGGTATCAATAACGACGATATCGCCTTATTAATCGATGAACTTTCATTCAGTGTGGAACAAACTAATCAATGATGAGAATGAAAGGATTGGTTGTTAAAAATACAGGAAGTTGGTATCAGGTTAAAACTGAGAATGGAGATTTTTACGATTGCAAAATCAAAGGCAACCTCAGGTTAAAGGGAATCAGAAGCACCAATCCCATTGCTGTTGGAGACTACGTTGACTTCACACTTTCCGATGATAACATTGGTAGCATCCATGCAATACACGACAGAAAAAATTACATCATTCGTCGCTCCTCAAATCTATCTAAGCATTCACATATTCTCGCTGCTAACCTGGATTTGGTTATTTTGATTGCTACTGTTAACTATCCCGAGACATCAACTGTTTTTATTGATCGTTTTATTGCTTCTGCGGAAGCCTACAGTGTTCCTGCTTGTTTGCTCATCAACAAAATCGATTTGTACAATGAGGAAGAACTGGAATATGCAAAAGCCTTGCAAACGCTTTACGAGATCATAGGTTATCCTACCTTCATGATATCTGCCGTAGATGCAGATTCTTTGAAGAACATCAAAGAATTTCTAAAAGATAAAACTACCTTGGTCTCGGGTAATTCCGGTGTAGGAAAATCTACCCTGATCAATTCTCTTTTACCCGAGCCTCTCGCCAATACAGCTGAAATATCATACTATCACAATCGCGGAGTTCACACCACCACATTTTCAGAAATGTACTGGCTGGAGAATGGCGGTCAGCTTATAGACACACCCGGTATCAAAGGGTTTGGAACTGTTGACATGGAAGAAGATGAGATCAGTCATTATTTTAAAGAGATATTCAAAACTTCAAAAAAATGTCGTTTCACAAATTGTATCCATATCAATGAACCAGATTGTGCAGTTTTGGAAGCTGTCAAGAATCATCATATCAGCACATCTCGCTATCAGAGTTATTTAAGCATGATGTCTGACCTGACTTCCGGGAAATACAGGTAAAATTCAATTTTTTATTTTATATTTGCAGTCGCTGTGTCGGAAAATCCATTGGGAAACCGAGGTTCAAAAGGATCGCAGAATTACATTTTTACAACAAAACAAATACCTTCCATGGAAAAATACCAAATTGATGATTTAGACAAGAAAATCCTGCAAATGATAGTTCGGGATGCCCGCATCCCCTTCTTAGAAGTTGCCCGTGAGTGTAATGTTTCGGGTGCTGCCATCCATCAACGCATTCAAAAATTAAGATCCAATGGAATTATCAAAGGATCGGAATTTATCGTTGACAATTATAAAGTAGGGTATCAAACCTGTGCTTTTATAGGTATTTCTCTATCCGACATCAAAGTATTCGCTACCATTGCCGATGAGTTAAAAAAGATACCGGAGATTGTCGAATGCCACTATTCGACGGGAAAATATCCGTTGTTCGTAAAGATATACGCACGAGATAACCGACACTTGCTTCAGATTTTGGTTGATAAGATTACCAAAATCAAGGGCATTTCACATACCGAAACCTTTCAAATTTCTCTCGATGAGGTATTCAGTCGTCAATTGTCAATTTTTGACAACAGCGCAACAAAGCAAGAAGATTGAGTCTAAGATTTCATCTAAAACATAGGTTGCATACCGCGCATACCACCGCCACGCATACCTCCTCTACCGAATCCCGGGCCATCATCCTGACCGGAGGAAGATCTTCCGCCAAATGACCTGATTCTGTAACTGAAGCTAACAATGAAATAAGAAGTAAGGGTGTTGTATTTGGTAAATGAAACTGAATTGTCCCCAACAGATTGCCTGATATTTAACTGTTGACGCAGAATATCAAACCACCTGACAGATAAAACTCCATTGTTTTTAAACAAAGATTTATCAATGGATGCATTCCAAAGTACTTCAGATTGATCAAAGTTCGAATAACCATATCTGTTCGAATAGTTGATATCGCTATTGATAGTGATATCAAAAGGTAATCGCAACACGACATTTCCCCGCACAGACCAATCGTAAGTTTCTGTCAACCTGTTGCTTAAATTATTCAAAGAATTGGAATACCGTATATTGCCGCGCACACCCGCTTCAACCACGTCGTGTGTAAAAGTAAGCGACAACTGTTCCTGGGCACTGTAACGACGCGTATAGCTCATATCTCCCAAAATCAAATTATCCACATCAATATTATCAAGGCTGACCTCTTTAGAAGTGTAACCGTAGCTGTTGTTATAACCCAGATTGGTACTGGTATTAAAATGTAAACGCTTCTGAATGATGGGCGTGTTAAACATCACATTCCCATTGAACGAAACAGGTATCTTGTCCAAATTGACCGTTTGAGTGTATTGCTTACCTGAACTGTCATAAATCCTGTTGGTCACCAACTGGTCTTTAGTAAAATTCCCTGATATCCATGTGCTGAAGGAAGAAAATGTAGAATCATTGAATGTACTATACATCAACCTCATATCATGAGTAAAAGAAGGGTTCAAACCAGGATTCCCGACCGTTTCCCGCATCAAATCATCATTATTTTTTACCGGTTGCATCTGACTCACACTGGGTTGACGGGTGTTTCCCCTATAATCGAAGCGCATAAACTCTTTCCTTCCGAAATTGTATTGGAAACGACCATTAGGAGCAAAATTAAATACTTCATTAGAAACATCACGTATATCTCCATTTCCGTAAACAGTCTCGCTGTATGTTTGTGAAGGTTCGGCTCTCATACCCAAAGTCAAAGAATAATTGGTATCCGTATAACGATAATTCATTTCTAAAGTTTCTCTGAAAAACCTATTGGTAAAGTTATTGCTGTAATCTGAAACCGTGTCGGTATATTCTTCAGCATCTTTTCTGGAAAAAGAAGTAGTATCCGTGGAAGCAAACTGATCCTTATTACTTTTTTGAGAATTTGTACTGAAAGCAAGAACAGCTTCTAACATGTTCTTTCTGTTCCAAAGAGGTTCAACAAAGGATATACGCGTATCAAAATTAATATTTCCGGACGTGTTGTGTGTGTATTGATTGATGATACTGGTTGAATCGGCCGTCACCTTATTCGAAAAATTAAAGCTATGACTGTCGTTCTGAGAAAAGCCTGAATTGAAATTAGCAGTCAGCGTTCTTCCGGGTTTTAAAACAGACCTGCGGCTGGCTATTAATCTGGCTCCGGCGGAAAGGCTGTTGTTGTAACCGGCATTTTGAGAACCTCCATAACTGGTTGTATCCTCATCCTGCAAATAGATATAATCACGTGAACTACCCGAAGAACCTTGATTATAGTTAATACGTGGTTGAATGATAAGTGTAGTCAATGAATCCGGCTTCCATTCTGCTTCTAACCTGAGACTTGTTGCATACCTATCATTGAATGAGGTGTTAAACGTAGAATCATTGAAGGTTGAACCTCGCAGATAACTCTCTTTGGTACTGTTCACTTCACTTAAATTATTGGAATGATTGAAAGAGCCATCACCTCCAAATTTAAAACTCTCGCTCAATATAGAGTTATTATTAACACCAAAATTCTGGGTTTGAGTAATACCGTTACCTCCTCCCCAGCCCCCCATACCACGGCGGCTGCGAGAAGTATTGACATTATTGGCTCCGGCTATGACAGATGTTTGGGTATCACCGGACATGAAGTTAACATTGGCATTAGCATCATAACGGATCAGATTTTCCGTATCCAAACCAATCCCTCCCAATATATTTCCAAACACACCCTTTCTGCGATTAGGCTTGGTAGTCAAGTTGATAATCCTTTCTGTTTCATCATCTTCAAAGCCCGTTAATTGCGCCATCTCAGACTTTTGTTCCAAAACCTGGATTTTATCAATCATCTCAGCAGGCAAGTTTTTGGTTGCCATCTCAATATCCCCGTCAAAAAATTTTTTTCCATCAACCCGTATCCTATTAATTTCCTGTCCATTTACAGTAATTTTACCATCAGACGTAATCTCCACACCCGGAAGTCTCTTCATCAGGTCTTCTACCATAGCGTTCTCCGCCACTTTAAAAGCGGTCGCATTATATTCAATAGTATCACCTCTAACCACCAACTGAGCGGCCGTTCCACGAACCTCCAACTCTTTCAAAAGTTGCACACTTTCTTTTAACTTGATATTCTTTAAAATAATATCCCTTCGCTGCATCTCAACATTCTCAGTATGATCAGTGTAACCTACAGAGCTGACGATCAGAATATATTTCCCGGGGCGAACACGTGTAAGGTTAAACCAGCCTTTTGCATTGGTCTGTGCACCCTGAACCAGGGCAGAGTCGGCAGCATTTAACAGCCTTACCGTAGCCAGTTCCAGGGGCATGCCGCTACTTTCCTCAAAAACAGTCGATTGAATAGACCGTTGAGCCAAAAGACCCATGCTGACAGTCAGTAAAAAAAGCGAAAAAAATATTTTTTTATTCATGTTTGATTGAAATTGGGAAGTTAGAGAAGAAATTAAAGAAGTTATAGTAGTTAGTAGTTAGTAGTTAGTAGTTAGTAGTTAGTAGTTAGTAGTTAGTAGTTAGGGAAGTTACGGGTTCCGTGTTCCGGAATGGCGAGTTCAGTTTTTAGTTCATCGTTTTTCGTTCTTAGTTCTTGGTTGTCTTTATTCTTTTGTCTTTGCTCTTTGTTCTTCATCGTTCTTCGTTCATCGTTTTTAGTTTCAACAACATCCCCTATGACTAAAAAATCGTGCAAAGGTTTAAAATGCAAAACGCCAAATGGTATTTAAACATGTTAATTTAGGGACTTCTTCATGATTATTAATATTTTTTCATTTACTTTGTATCGTTTTTAGTGCACATCCCAAACACAGTAATATGATTCTAAATTATATTTGGATTGGATTTTTGCTGATAGCTTTTATTGTTGCTTGTTTTCAAGCTTTCCTTTTTGGGAACACCCAGATCTTTTCGGATATCATGAATGCCACTTTTGAATCGGCTAAAACCGGCTTTGAAATTTCTCTTGGTCTTACCGGCGTTTTGGCTTTGTGGTTGGGCATCATGAAAATTGGTGAAAATGGTGGTATCATCAAAGCTTTCTCAAGATTAGTCGGTCCTTTTTTCTCAAAAATTTTCCCCGACATCCCCAAAGATCATCCCGCCATGGGAAGTATTTTTATGAATATTTCCGCCAATATATTGGGATTGGATAATGCAGCTACCCCTATGGGACTAAAGGCTATGAAAGAACTGCAAGAGATTAATCCTCATAAGGACCGGGCTTCCAACCCGATGATCATGTTTCTCGTGCTGAACTCTTCCGGCTTAACTATCATTCCGATTACCATCATGGTATATCGGGCACAATTGGGAGCAGCAAATCCCACCGACGTATTTCTACCTATATTACTGGCAACTTTCTTCTCAACATTAGTGGGCTTTTTGAGCGTTGCCATCATGCATAAAATTAATCTCTTTAATAAAACTATACTACTAACCTTACTTGGATTCATAGCAGTGGTAGCCGGATTGATTTTCTTCCTCATGCGTTTACCGAAAGATCAATTGGCCATATATTCAAACTTGGCGGCTGCTTTTATCCTGTTTTCCATCATTATTGGCTTTATTGTATTAGCAGCTTTCCGCAAGGTCAATGTATATGAGTCTTTTATTGAAGGAGCCAAAGACGGCTTTCAAGTGGCTATCGGCATTATCCCCTATCTGATTGCCATTTTATTGGCTGTTGGGGTATTCAGGGCTTCCGGTGCCATGGACTTTATCATTGACGGCATTGGTAAGTTTATGGCAATGCTCGGCCTAGACACAGAATTCGTTCATGCGCTACCCACAGCACTCATGAAACCTTTGAGTGGAAGCGGAGCAAGAGGAATGATGATAGATGCGATGACGCAACACGGAGCTGATTCTTTTGTAGGGCGATTGGTGTGCATTGTGCAAGGATCAACAGAAACTACCTTTTATATTTTAGCTGTATATTACGGCTCTGTCGGCATCAAAAAAACACGCTACACACTTGGATGTAGCCTGTTGGCAGACTTGGCAGGTATCATTGCTGCCATTTTGATTGGATACCTTTTCTTTTTCTAAAAGTAACACCTCGACAAAACTGAGAATATATTGATTATCAACAACTCAAACTGACGTTATGATACTTTTTCGGACCATCAATATAGCCATGCCAACATTGGATGAAAAAAAAGTAACCCGATGGATTAAAAGTACCATTAGAGGATTTGATAAAGTAACCGGGATCATTACTCTTGTCTTTTGCACTGATGATAAAATATTAGAGATCAACCGTGAATATCTTCAACATGAATACTACACCGACATCATCACATTCGACTACTCAAAAAAGAATATCGTTTCCGGCGATGTTTTTATCAGTGTAGAAACGGTTCAAGCCAATGCAGAAAAATACGAGGTTACCTTCGAAAAAGAAATCCTACGGGTCATCATTCATGGCATATTACATCTTTGCGGATTAGAGGACGACACTCCTGATGCTCAAAGAATCATGACTTTCAACGAGGACAATGCACTTCTGCGCTACTTTGAAATCGTAATATAAACAATGATTGCAATTAATTGTTAAATTTGAAAGCTTCCGACTTCCTATTTTTTCTACATTAAAAGATAATCATTACTTTTGTTGCTGCTTTTCGGCATCAAAAAATAATTAATTGATGATTATACCGTTAGATATCTGATTGCGCAACTTAAAATAAATGATTCCTTGTCATGTTGAAATTAATTAGATGTCTCTTCTTAACGGTGATGATGTGGGTGGTAACTATCAGCCTGTACGCACAGGAGGAGATATACACACTTGAAGTGGGAGTTCACGGAGGTGTTTCTTATTTTTTTGGTGATGTAAAAGCAAAGCCCTTTGATTTTCAAGCTGATTATGGTGTTTTGTTCAGATATCTTTTTAATCAGAGGATGTCATTGCAAGCAGATTTCAATCATAATTCAATCCAAGGCGATTACGAACAAAAGATTGAAGCTCCTAATGTCACAATCAATCAAAATATAAATGCATTAGATTTTACCTTTGCTTTTAATTTTTTTGATTATATCCAGCTCGATTATGTATTGAAGAGTAGCAATCATACCGCTTATCTCTTTGCCGGAGCCGGACTGATTCACCTGAACAATGGAAATTCAAACAAGTTGAACGTCAGTATCCCCCTCGGTGTCGGATACAAATTTTTGTTATATGAACGGCTGCACCTGAATGTACAATGGACACACAGATTGATGCTTGCTGACAACATAGAAGGTTACCCCGAATTAAATAATTCACTGGGTATGAATGGCAGCAATATTTTAAATAATGATCATTTGGGTACTGTCACAGTCGGCGTAAGTTACGGCTTATTCAGGAGAAAGTGTAAATGCTTTAATTATAAGTAAATCTATGTCAAGCTATAAAGATAAGATTGATTTATCTCGTCTTCCGCAACACATCGCCATCATCATGGATGGAAATGGTCGTTGGGCAAAAGATAAAGGTCGTCCCAGGATCTTTGGTCATAAGAATGGCGTTGATTCGGTCAGTGTAATAACTGAAGAAGCTGTAAAGCTAGGCATTCAATACCTTACCTTGTATGTTTTTTCCACTGAAAACTGGGGCCGTCCTTTGGAGGAAATCAATGCGTTGATGGAATTATTGATTGACTCAATTGAAAAGGAGACTGCCAAATTACAAAAAAACAATGTCAAACTCAAAGCCATTGGCGATCTTGAACGCTTACCCAAAAAGGTACGTGAAAAATTGGAGGATTGCATCCATACCACATCGGCGAACACCGGACTTACTTTAATTCTTGCATTAAGTTATTCTTCCCGATGGGAAATTCAACATGCCGTAAAAAAAATCACGCAAGATGCTTGTGACGGAAAAATCAAACCCGACGAAGTTTCTGAAGAATTGATCTCATCGTATTTGCTTACCCGTGACATACCTGATCCTGACTTACTAATCAGAACAAGCGGAGAGATCAGAATAAGTAATTTCCTGTTGTGGCAAATTGCCTATTCCGAATTGTATTTCACAGATGAGCACTGGCCCGCGTTCCGCAAAGAAGAATTTTACAAATCCATTGTATGTTACCAGAACAGGGATCGTCGTTTTGGTAAGTAAATTAATAGCAGAGAAATGTCCCGTCAATATCGATATTTATCTTTACTCATCGTCCTTTTCAGCCTTTTTTTAGGGAAATGGGCTGTTTTTAGTCAGGAAGAAGGAACTGACTCCACCATTATTCCTGAAATCAACTACAATGCTACTCCACAAAAATATGAAATTGCAGAAATCACTGTAACAGGAGCCGAAAACTATGAAGATTTTGTGTTGATTGGTTTTTCCGGACTGTCAGTGGGGGATGTCATAACCGTACCGGGAAATGAAATTTCAGATGTAGTGAAACGTTTTTGGAATCAGGGTTTATTCTCGGATGTAAAGATTTTTGCCACTAAAATAGAAGACGGAAAAATTTGGCTTCAGATTGCCCTTAAACAGCGCCCTCAAATATCAAAAATCAATTATCATGGCCTAAAAAAAGGAGAAATTGACGAATTGGGTCCAAAATTAGGCATTGTGGAAGGCAATCAAATCACCCCCAATATATCGGACAGAGCCATCCTGGTCATCAAAAAACACCTGGAAGAAAAAGGCTTTATGAACGTAGAAGTCAATGTTTTGCAAAAGGATGATCCAGATCAGCCCAATCATGTAATCGTTGACATTGAGGTTGACAAGAAAGTAAAAAACCGCGTCAAAGAAATCATCATTCATGGTAATAAAGCTTTGTCTTTCAACCAGATTAACCGGGTAATGAAAAAAACCAATGATAATAATTGGCGTAACTTTTTCAGAACCAAAAAATTCGTACGAGAGGAATACGAAAAAGACAAAATCGCTCTGATTGAAAAATATAACGAAATCGGCTACAGGGATGCCTACATCGTTGCTGACAGTGTTGTCCCCTTTGATGAAAAACATGTTAGTGTGCACATGACCATAGATGAGGGCAGAAAGTATTATTTCAGAGACATCAAATGGGTCGGAAACACCATCTATCCTTATGAGTATCTGAATGAAGTTTTAAACATTCAGAAGGGTGATGTATATAATTACAAAGAACTGATGAAGAGGCTGAAAACGGATGAAAATGAAGCCGTCAGCAAATTGTACCAGGACAGGGGATATCTTTTCTCCGACATTCAACCTGTAGAAGTGTTGATAGAAAACGATTCCATCGACTTTGAAATGCGCGTTTACGAAGGTAAACAGGCTACCATCAATGCTGTTAATGTCACCGGTAACACGCGGGTATATGATCATGTGATAAAAAGGGAACTTTACACCAAGCCCGGTCAATTATACAGTCAGTCAGACATTATGCGAACCCTTAGGGAAATCGCTGCCATGGGGCATTTCGATCCCGAAAAAATCGTACCTGACATACAGCCTGATCCTGAAAATGGAACGGTCGACATCACTTATGGATTGGAGACGAAAGGAAGCGATCAAATTGAGTTTTCTGCCGGATGGGGCGCCACCGGTATAGTAGGGACCCTTGGATTGAAATTTACAAACTTCGCCATTCAAAACCTGTTCAAACCGGAAACCTATCGTATTGTACCGCAAGGCGAAGGACAAACATTTTCTATCAATGCCAGAACAAGCGGTCAGACTTACTCATCAGTCAGCGCGTCATTCATAGAGCCTTGGTTAGGTGGGAAACGACCTAACTCCTTGTCTGCTTCAATTTATTATGCCGCACAAACCGGGGTAAGCAAAAGATTTTGGGAAAGTATGCAAAATTACATGTATTCCCCGTATGCATACGGAGGATACGGAGGTTACGGATATGGCGGGTATGGATACGGAGGATATGGTGGATATGGTGGATACAACGATTATAGCAATGCCTATTCCACCATGTATCAGAGAGAAATGGATCCGGAAATTTACATGCGTACCTTAGGCGCATCATTGGGATACGGAAAAAGATTAAACTGGCCTGATGATTATTTTTCACTCTATGCAGAATTATCATATCAGCGTTTCATGTTAAGCAACTGGAGCTATCTCCCTCCGCTGACAGATGGAAACTTTAATAATTTAAGTTTGAACCTGACAATCAGCAGAAATTCCATTTTCAACCCCATCTATACACGTCGCGGCTCTTCCTTTACCTTAGGATTGAAAATCACTCCTCCTTATTCTGTTTTTAACGGTAAAGACTATGCTGACCCTGCCATGACTGACCAGGAGCGATACAAATTTATAGAATATCACAAATGGACTTTTAATGGCAAAACATTTACACCACTTACTTCTGATGAAAAGCTAATTCTAATGACCAGATTGATGTTCGGTTATTTGGGGCACTATAACGAAAATGCACGCTCTCCGTATGAAACCTATTATATGGGTGGCGACGGCATGACGGCTTACACCAGTTATGGTACTGAATATGTTGCCATGCGCGGATATGAATCCGGATCATTAGTTCCTTATGATATATCCCGCAGAACAAGGATTGGATATTTATTCAATAAATTCACAATGGAATTGCGATATCCTTTGTCTTTGGAACAATCCGCCACTATTTATGTGCTGGGCTTTATGGAAGCCGGTAATAGCTTCAACAGAATGATAGACTACAGTCCGTTCGATTTGAAAAGATCAGCAGGTGTCGGAGTTCGCATTTTCTTGCCTATGTTTGGTATGATGGGTATAGACTGGGGTTATGGCTTTGATAAAGACACCAGGGGCGAAATTGGCGGGAGTCAGTTCCACTTTGTACTTGGACAAGAATTATAATTTTCGGCAGGGAATTTGTCAGAGCAGCACCGGCTTTTTAAAATTACTAACAATTAATCCTTTAAGTTATGAGAAAAAACATATTGATACTTAGTCTCTTTATGGGAATTCTTGGTTCCTTGAGTGCCCAGAAGTTTGCAATTGTTGACATGGAGTATATTCTGAAAAACATCCCATCCTTCGAAACAGCCAATGAACAGCTGAACATCATCTCTAAGAGATGGCAATCTGAAGTGGAAGCAAAAATGCAGGAAGTTCAAAATATGTATAAAAACTACCAAACAGAACTGGTATTTCTTTCGGATGAAATGAAAGTGGAACGCGAAGAGGCAATTATCGCCAAAGAAAAAGAAGCCCAGGAATTGAAACGTGAATATTTCGGTCCGGAAGGTGAACTTTTCAAAAAGCGTCAAAGCCTGATGAAGCCTATTCAGGATGAAATATACAATGTGATACAAGAACTTAGCAGAGAGAAAGATTACAGCCTGATCATAGACAAGAGTTCAGCTATGAACATCATCTTCAGTTCACCTAAAATCGACGTCAGTGACGAGATACTCATCAAATTGGGTTATTCAAAATAATATATTAATTTTGCGCAAATTTAAATTTAGAAATTAAAAAAATTGACATGATTAAAAGAATTGCACTCATAGTATTGTTAGCATTACCTTTCAGTCTAATGGCTCAGGAAAAATTTGCTTATGTAAACGTACAAGAAATTTTTCAGGTGATGCCTGAGTTGTCTGATGTTGAAAAGACAATTGCTGACTTGAACGAAGAATACAAACTGGAATTGGAAAAAATGTACGAAGAGTACTATGCCAAAGCAAAAGAGTTTCAGGACAATCTTGCCACCATGGCAGAAACTATCAAGACCAGACGCCAAAGCGAAATTGTGGACCTGGAAAACAGAATTTCTACCTTTCAGCAAACTGCCAGTCAGGAATTACAGCAAAAACAAATGGAGCTTGTTAGTGTATTGCGTGA
>JAAYQF010000005.1 GCA_012519425.1 Bacteroidales bacterium
AATTGTTGTTTTTTCAAAATCAATCCACAAGTTTTCGATTATATGTAAAATTTGTACTTTGTTGTAAGAGATTGATTTTGATTTTTTTTGCTTATTTTGTTGATGATTATTGTATCTGCTACCATATCTTGATAATTGATTTTGATTCATTTAATTAAAAAATATATCATTCTGCCAACTTTGTTGTTCGCAACATTCCTTTTTGTTCAATGTGACGGTGATGTGTCGGGAGTTGATGAAGAGTCTGTTGCAGGAAAGGCCTTTTTCAAACCGGCGGAGATAGCTCCTCTTTCGTGGGACGTGAAGCAGGTTGAACTTCAGATTGTTTGGTCTAAAACAGCATGGAAGTTAGCAAAACTACCGGGAGATGCGATAGAAAGTATATCGGTAGAGATGGGCGGTGACGCCAATAAAGAAGGTGAAACAGATGTTGTAGTTACATTATTTCCTAATACATCATCCTCGGAAAGAAGCCAGGAACTCATGCTGACTAACTTTTCTACCAAGGAAATCATTCGTCTGAAAATAACGCAGCAGACCACTTCCGTTTCTTCAAAAATCACGTTGAATCCAGATGTTTCTTACCAAAAAGTAACCGGATTCGGCGGTATGCTGAATCCTTCGTGGACAGGGAATAACCTGCGTGATGCTGATGTGCAGAAGCTCTACGGTGATTTGGGATACAATATCATCCGGATGATGCTTTATCCGAATAAAGCTGATTGGGGACTGAATACGGCAACCGCTAAGAAAGCGCAGGCACTTGGTGCCATTGTATTTGCTTCTCCGTGGTCGCCACCGGCAAGCATGAAGAGCAATGGCAAATTATCAAACGAAGATGGCGGCTACCTACTTCCGGGTAAATACGCGGATTATGCGACTCACATCAAAGATTTCGTAGACTATCAAAAGAATCAGGGTCTGAATATCTATGCCGTATCCATTCAAAACGAACCCGATTGGAAAGTTACCTACGATGGATGTTCGTGGACACCTGCTCAAATGGTGAGCTTTATCCAAAACCATGGCGACCAACTGGGTGCGAAAGTAATGGTTGGAGAAGCCGTGAACAATCACAATAAATCCTACACAAACGCGCTTTTGAATGATGCGGTCGCGGTGAATAAATTCGATATCGTGGCAACTCACCTTTATGGCGGAGGAATTGCGCCGGATCACCTGGCTGCACAGAAGGGAAAAGAATTCTGGATGACGGAGCACCTTTTTAATGATACGCAGAAAGATGCCGATATGCCGGAAATCAACTGGACCTGGAAGCCTTCCCTCGATTATGTTGCAAAAGAAATTCATGATTGCATGGCTGCCAATTTCAATGCATATGTATGGTGGTATTTGAAAAGATTTTACAGCATGATTGCCGATGGAGACAGCAAAAACCTTGTTGCAGACGGAGAAGTAACCAAACGGGGTTATATCATGGGACATTATGCCAAATATGCTACGGGAAAAACCCGGATTCAAAGTGTCGTTCAAAATGTACATGAGCCGGAAAGCGATTTATTGGTGACCGCTTATCAGGGAAATGGTGAATATACAGCCGTTATAATCAACCGAAATGCGGTAGGACTTAGGATTGAACTGGCAACTCCATCTGAAATTGTTTCAACTTCTGCGGTCGAAACTACTGAGAATAAAAACATGGCTTCCGTTGAATCAGAAATATCAGATAGTAAAAAATCAGTAACTGTGGGCATCTCACCCAACAGCATTGTTTCAGTAAAAATGATTTTTCAATGATTTGCTTCATAAGGTGGATGAAGCTATATAGATAACTTGAAAAATATAATCTATGAAAGATAAATATTTATTATTCTTGATTGTAGCATTCGGCTTTGTCGCTTGTGATAACCTTCAAGATGGTCAGGTCAAGGTTCCCGATAAAGAGGCTCTGATGGTGTTGGATAATTACTATTCATGGAGACGAACGGCTGAAGGGCAGGGATGGGCTGAATAAATTTCAAAAAGCAGACTCACTATTTGTAATTGCTTATTAATAATCAGATTTTAGTTTAGATTATGAAAACATATTTTATTAAATTAATTGTTATTGCCGGAATATTGTTTTCCGGTATGAACCTGAATGCCCAGGACGAGAATTTCTACATTTTCCTCAGTTTTGGACAGTCAAATATGGAAGGTGCGGCGCGTATTGAACCGCAATATAAAGAGGTAGATACCAGATTTCAGATGATGGCAGCCGTTGACTGCCCCGATTTAAATCGTGTGAAAGGCAACTGGTATACGGCCGTTCCGCCACTGGTTCGCTGTCACACCGGACTGGGAGTTTCAGATTTTTTCGGCAGAGCCATGGTGGCAAACCTACCGGAAAACATTAAAGTAGGGATAATTAATGTGGCTGTTGGCGGATGTAAAATTGAATTGTTCGACCAGGATACATATCAGACTTATTCCGAAACGGTTCCCGGCTGGATGAAAGGAATGATTGAGGCGTATGACGGAAATCCATACAAACGCTTGATCGATATGGCCAAACTTGCTCAGAAAGACGGAGTTATCAAAGGAATCCTCCTTCATCAGGGTGAGGCAAATACGGGCGAAACGACATGGCCTTCAAAATTAAAAAAGGTCTATGAAAATATGCTCAGCGACTTGAATCTGCGAGCTGAGAACGTTCCTTTACTTGCAGGAGGAGTAGTGCCGGCCGATCAAAATGGCCAATGTGCTGTGATGAACGAAATCATCGCTAAACTTCCTGAAACAATTCCTTCCTCTCATTATATTCCTTCAGACGGATGCCCTCAGATTGGTGACGGTTTGCATTTTACCGCAGAAGGCTACGAAATGCTTGGATATCGCTATGCTTCGAAAATGCTCCAATTATTGGGATATAAAGTGCAAATTCCTGAAACCTTTGATAAACCAAGAACCGACATTCCTCAAGGAAAAATTGATACCGTTCAATATAAATCAAAATCAGTCGGCTCGAAACGCAAAGCATTGGTTTATACACCTCCGGGTTATTCAAAAAAGAAGAAATATCCGGTTTTATACTTGCTTCACGGCATTGGAGGCGATGAAAAAGAATGGTTGCGCGGTGCCGGACCGCAGGTAATATTGGATAATTTATATGCCGACAAGAAAATTCAAGATATGATCGTGGTGATGCCTAATGGACGTGCGATGAAAGATGACAGCGCCGGAGGTAACGTGATGGCACCCGAAAAGGTGGAGGCGTTTGCCGCATTCGAAAAAGACCTGCTCAATGATTTGATCCCCTTTATTGAAAAGAAATATCGCGTTCTGAAAAATAGTGAAAATCGTGCCATAGCGGGACTTTCTATGGGTGGCGGACAGTCATTGAATTTTGGATTGGGAAATCTGGATAAATTTGCCTGGGTAGGTGGCTTTTCTTCCGCACCTAATACAAAAGCTCCCCAAGAGCTGATCCCTAATGTTGAAGATGCTAAAAATAAATTGAAACTTATTTGGATTTCCTGTGGCGATAAGGACTGGTTGATTCCATTCAGCCATCGTTTACACAATTATTTAAGTGAAAACGAGATTGAACACGTTTACAGAATTATTCCCGATGGACGTCACGATTTCAAGGCATGGAAAGAAGACCTTTATAACTTTACGCAGTTGCTGTTTAAGCCGGTTACGCCGGAGCTTATCAACTATTTCACCAATATTCCACCGGAAAGCAGGCACATCAGAATGAGGGAATTTCCGGGAAGAAATACGGAAAGGTAGCTGTCCATAATAAGGGTGTGGTCTTGGCAGGATCAGTTGAATAGAATCAAAAAATCTGAAATACAAATATTAATAACTAAAAATAATAAATCATGAAAAAGAACTTATTCTTACTGCTTGCAGTATTTTTTGGAGTGGTGGGTTGTAAAAATCAGCAGCCTTCTGCAGAGTCGCTGAAAGATGCGCTAACAGATAAATTTTATATTGGCGTGGCGATAAATGCCCCCCAAATTACGGGAGTGGACACAAACAGTGTTGCGCTTATTAAGCAACATTTTAACTCTATCACGGCAGAAAACTGTATGAAAAGCGGAGAGCTTCAGCCGGAAGAAGGTCAGTTTTATTTTGACCTGGCCGATCAATTCATCAAATTTGGTGAAGAAAACAATATGTACATCATTGGACATACCTTGGTTTGGCATTCTCAGGCTCCGGGATGGTTCTTTACAGATAAAGATGGGAAAGATGTGTCGCGCGAAGTGCTGATCGAACGCATGAAAAATCACATTTATACCGTAGTAGGTCGTTACAAAGGAAAGGTAAAAGGCTGGGACGTTGTGAATGAAGCCATTGAAGATGACGGTTCGTGGAGAAAAACCAAGTTTTATAACATCATTGGCGAAGATTATATCAAGCTGGCGTTTCAATTTGCTCATGAAGCAGATCCCGATGCAGATTTGTATTATAACGATTATTCCATGGCTCACGAAGGGCGCCGGAATACGGTGGTGAAAATGGTCAATGATCTGAAAAGTCAGGGTGTGAGAATCGACGGAGTGGGTATGCAAGGGCACATGGATTTGGTTTTCCCGGATTTGGATGATTTCGAAGAAAGTCTGCTGGCTTTTGCTGAAACCGGCGTAAAAGTGATGATTACCGAATTGGATGTTACTGTGCTTCCAAGACCAGGCAGAAACTTCGGCGCTGAGATTTCGGCAGATTTTGACTACCGGCAGCACTTAAATCCCTACGCTGAAGGTTTGCCTGACTCAGTTTCAGTAGCGCTTAACGACCGATACCTTGATATTTTTAAACTGTTTTTGAAACATAGCGATAAGATAGAAAGGGTGACGCTTTGGGGAGTACATGACGGACAATCCTGGAGAAACGGATGGCCCGTGAGGGGAAGAACGGATTATGCCTTGATCTTCGACCGCGACTTCCAGCCGAAGCCGGTTGTTGAATCCATTATTGAAGAAGCAAAAAAATAAGTGAAAACCTGTTGATAGTAGTGATGAGGAAAATATGCATATTGTTGATTTTAGGTTGTATTTCATTCAGTCTGACTTATGCGGCAGACACGGTGTTTGACTTTGAATCGGGAAGTCTGGAAGGCTGGACTGTGCTGAATCAAGGTGGCGGAGTATCTGTTTCGCAAGAGGATAAGTATGCAGGAAGTTATTCCGTTAAGATGGTTTCCGATGCTTCAGGCGAAGATTATTGGAGCGTTCAGTTGGAAACTCCTTCGATTGCAACAAAGACTTCGCATCTGTATAAAATTAGTTTTTGGGCAAAAGCAATAGGTGGCGGAGGCGTTATTCGTCTCTCCACCGAATCTGCTTATCAGCTTACGGATGAGGGAGGAAATGCTGACAGACAATATCTTCCGGAATTGAATATTGGCGGTAACTGGGCGCAATACACTTATCAGGATGTTTACGGTTCAGCCTTGCGGGCAGGCGGATCTTCAATGAAACTTCGGATTGATGCCGGAAAAATTCCGGGCAAAACCTATTTCATTGACAATATTGAAATCATAGATCTGACTCCCGATTTGGAAGAGGAAGAATTTGTTAATACCATACCACTGGCCAAAGAGCATTCTAAATTTTTGGGAAATATCATTGCCAATAATGTTCGCCCCAATTTTGACACCTATTGGAATCAGATCACACCTGAAAATGCCGGAAAATGGGGGTCTGTGGAATATACCCGGGGCAATATGAACTGGTCGGCTTTGGATTTGGCGTATAATCATGCCAAAGCAAAGGGCTATAAATTCAGGTTTCACACCTTTGTCTGGGGAAGTCAGGAACCAAGCTGGATCTCCTCCCTGTCGCAGGCTGAGCAAAAGGCTGAGATGGAAGAGTTTATGACCTTGGTTGCACAGCGTTATCCGGCAATTGATTATATAGATGTGGTAAATGAACCGCTTCATCAACCGTCAAATATTCGTCAGGCAATAGGCGGAGACGGCACTACCGGCTGGGATTGGATAGTGTGGTCGTTCAGAAAAGCACGTCAACTGTTTCCAAACTCAAAATTACATATCAATGACTACGGGATCATCAACGACCCGAATGCAGCACGCAGGTATGTTGAGATAGTGAAAATCTTACAAAAAGAGAATCTCATTGACGGAATAGGGATCCAATGTCATGAATTTAATTTGAATTGGACTTCGGTAGCTACCATGCGAAACGTGTTGGGTATTCTCGCTGCCACAGGATTACCTGTTTACGTGACCGAACTGGATATCAGCGGGAATCCGGCCGGAGATGAGGACAGTCAGTATCTTATGTACAGGGAGAAATTCCCCGTTTTATGGGAACATGAGTCTGTGGCGGGAGTTACACTTTGGGGTTATGTTTCGGGCGCAACCTGGAAGACAGGAACAGGGATCGTAGAGTCAAACGGCACGGAGCGAAAAGCCATGAAGTGGCTTCGCAGCTATATGGCTTCCGAAGCAAGTAAGGTTCCCAACAAATTTTACGAAACCAGTAATATAGGAATTTTACAATCCCCAAAATTTGAAATTTACCCCAATCCGGCATCAGACTTCCTGACGGTAAAAGGTAAAACAGTTGAAAAAATAGAAGTTTTTGATGCATTTGGAAAAAAGATTTCAGTAAATTTTAAAGATGAAATGGTGGATATTCGCTCCTTATCTGAAGGTCTTTATTTACTTGTTGTTGACAATAAAGAAGGGATATTTACCGGAAAATTTTTGAAAAAATAGCCTGACCGGGTGTTTCTTAGACTTAAAAGCTGATTTTTGACCAAATATGTAGCATTTTAGAAAGCAATTGATACATTCAGATAACAATTTTCGGTGTTTTATATGCTATATTCGTATGGTTTTTAAAACGTTTAACAAAAAAATAGTACTAACATTTAATTTTATTTGATCATGAGAAAAACTTTATTACTCTTATTTGCACTAATCTTAGTGAGTCATTCATCTTTTGCATTAAGATTAAACCTCACTTTAGATGACCTCAATTCAGGTTTTGGAGATGCTACTTACAATGCTGAGACAAAAACAATCACCTATCCCGGAGCGTGGGGAGGACGGGGATGGTGGCTTGGTAGTGTAGATTATTCCCTCTACCAAGACGTTACAGTGAAATTTGCTGCTACAGATGCTACTGTAAAGTTAGTAGTAAACTACAGCGATGATACTGAGAACGTTCCTGCGGTTTATGCAAATGCAGGAGCAACATCAATAAAAGTTACATTAGATCCCAGTAAAAGGCATGATGTGAAGCAGATTTACCTTCAAAGATCTGAAGCAGGAACTTTGGTTTTAGAGGAAGCATATCTGACAGGCGCATCTGTTCCTTCATTGGTTATTGATTTTGAAGATAAAGAAATTGGGGACACTTATTCCATTGTGGGCTGGAGTGGTGATGCTATGACTGCAACTGTTGCAGCTAACCCATCTGGTGAAGGTAAATCATTGCACGCTGTTGGAGCAAACTGGAATTCATATCCAAAGTTCACTGTTACCCTTCCCGAAGGAAAAACGCTGGGTGACATTCAGAAAATCACTTTTGACATCTATTTCAGTGATGTAGAAGGAGACCAAAACACCTGGAAAAAAATAGACTATTTCTTCGGTGCTGTAGGCGTAGCTTTTGCGGCTAATGCACCAACAGGAACTACCGAAGAGAATGTTATTCTGAATGAAGCCAAAGCAACCTGGCTTCATAAAGAATTTTCGCTGCCAGCAACTCTTCCTGATGAATTAAAGGCATTGAATAACTTTGATTTCGCATTCGGAATTAATGCCCAAAATACTGATTTCTATTTGGATAATATTAATTTCATAGCAGGACCTTTCTCAGGATTGAATGACGCAAAAGCATCAAGCGTATTCTTTAATAAAAATACCTTGTATCTAAATAACTCAGGCAATGTCCAAATTTTCGACACAAACGGTCGTTTGATTTTGGCAAAACAAAACGTTACGACACTTGATCTGTCATCTGTTTCACGCGGAATTTACATTGCTAAAGCTTTGGTAGACGGAGGAGTTGAAGTTATCAAATTCGTGAAATAAATCACTGTTCATTTTGACCTTTGTTTGTAATTATGGGGTAGGGACGTCACAATGTGGCGTCCCTACAACGTTCATATCGATTTGTTTTTATTGCACCGCAGGTAAAAAATTAATAATGATCATCAGTTTTCCAATTACATGGATTGTTTTCAATGTGTTGCGCAATTCTGTTCAGTTCATTTTGATTGCGAATAATGCGGTCATGAAACCGTGTTTGCCATTTAAATGAAATGTTGTTTTCGTTGGCATAACGGGTTACGGCAGATTTAATTGAACCAACAACAGACGACAAACGTCCCTTGCTGCGAGCGATGGTGCGCATTTTATCGTTTGTGTTTTTTGATGATGACGCCCGTTGTGGTAGAGACGGAGCATGCTCCGTCTCTACGTGTCCGCATCCCATTTTTGTCTCTACGTTTCCGTTTCCGTTTCCGTTTCCCATCCCCATTTCCGCGTATTTGCCGTCAATGCATATTATCATATGAACATGATTTGGCATAATCACATACAATGGAATTTCCACGTCATCATAATGTGTTTCTATTTTCTGCACACATTCATCTGCAAATTTGCCGATTTCGGTTAATTGCATTTCGCCATTTTTGATTTTTCCGAAATAATGTTCACGTTTTGCTGTGCAAATGGTAATAAAATAA
>JAAYQF010000006.1 GCA_012519425.1 Bacteroidales bacterium
GGCTGAGTGCCTACATATCCGATAAAATGTGTTTGTTTTTGTTGAATGGGCGGTGTAACAAGACGTCCCACAGCTGTATAAGCCATGGAGTTGTTTTCACGAATTTCCTGCATCACCAGACCATTGAAACCGCCACTAAAGTATTGATTGAATGCATCAATGGTTACATCATCTGCAATAGCATAGTTAAATCCATCTATGTAAAAATAGATTTTCGCTTGCTGGGCATCTTTATTAGGAAGAAAATAAATCGTCTGTTTGTCATAGGTTACTTTGTCTAACACAAGCGGAGACTCCCCTTTCTTCACTCCTTCTTTCAGGGGAAGCTTGGCTTTCAATACCTCAGCAACCTCTTCTACCGGACGTTTTCCTACATAATGAATATCCAGCTCATAATCTGTTGCCCGCACAATTTCACCGGTCAGCTCGCTGATGGTCAAGAAATACACATCCTTCAAGGAAAGCCGGTCGATGTAGTCTGATTTGTCTTTGTACAATACATAATCTAAAAGCGCACTGCTCAAAACGTCTGTACTTTTCTTTTCAGAGATAAAACGATTGGATATTTCCATCCCTACGACACGATTCAACTGTTTTTCATCTAATTTAGGCATCAAAGTCTGTCGGGTCATTAACCGGCAAATGTCCTCTAAATTAGACTCCAAGCCTATCAGGGTGATATAAAAATAATCATCAGTTGCCTTATATGTACAGCTTGCATTGAGCTCGCTGAATTGTCTGCGAACATCCTGCGGGTCATCGAAAGGCATGATACCTGCCGAGTTCATCAGTTCGGCAGCATATCCAAGTTTAGGCATTTTTTGTGTTCCAACTCCATATTTCATGGTAATGGAAAAATAGTCATTCAGGGGGTTTACTGTGTAATGCAATCTCACTTTATCATACATTTCCACAGTTGTTACATCATCCATATTATTATATACTTCAGGCAATTCCTGCACAGGAATGGCTTTCAAATATTCAGCATAAGCAGAAGTTTGTCCCTTGGGCTGATCGATGGGTTTGATGTCCGGCTTTTTCAGTTTATCCTTTTTCGGAGTACCAATATCGATGGAAACCATCAGATGATCCTCATTCAAATACTTTTGGGCAACCCGTTGAATATCTTCTTTTGACAATTTTGCCATTTTATCCGGTATGGACGCATAATAATCCGATGGCAGCTGATATACAAAGATTTGATTCAACAATACGATTTTGCTGCTTGGATTTTCCAACATCATTTCATAAGAACGCAACTCACTATTTTTAACCGATTCTATCAACCAATCTTCTATATTTCCTTTTTTGAGTTTATCAACTTCGTTCATCACAGTTCTTTCCGTCGCCTTATCTGATTCATATATTCGTTGATTGGCATCATAATACGGGATGGCCTGTATTAAAAAGCGACCTTCGTCCCTTCTGGAATCAAGCGTCGCCGCAGCTTGTTGTACATCGCCGTCCATGGTAATTTTATCCAGCAGACCCGTACTCATGGAATTAGAGAGCAAGCTGGCGCAAAAACCCAAAATAATCTCATCCGGATGTCCTACCGGAACAGTTTTGTATCCCCAAATCACCATGGGTGAATAACCCAATTTCGCAGAATACTTTGGATTTCCTGTAAAATCGGCTGATGGATAAGAAGGGCGTTCAGGCACTTGCTTGTCAACCAGACGACCAAACTTTTGCTCTATCAAAGGCTTGGCTTCTTCAATATCAAAATTACCGGTTAATATTAAAGCCATATTAGACGGTACATACCAGGCATCATAAAACTCAATTAATTTGCTCAAACGCGGGTTTTTCAGATGTTCGGGAAAGCCGATTATGTCCCTTTCATAAGGATGCCCCTTATAGAGATGCGACATCAAAAACTCTCTGATATGGGTGAAGTTATTATCCTGATACATATTGTATTCTTCGAATACATTTTCCAATTCTGCCTGGAAAGAGCGAAAGACCGGATTGATCAATCTTTCGGAATACAAATCCAGCCATTTCTCCAGTTGAAAACCTGGAAAGTTGTTGTAGTAAAAAGTCATGTCGTAAGAAGTTCCCGCATTCAAACCTTCCCCACCCATGCCTTCCACCAAATTGGAAAATTCATTGGTATAAGCATATTGCGCAGCTAACAGTGATTCTTCATTGATTTGTTTCTCCAGATCAGCACGTTTTACGGGATCTTCCGTTACTGCATATTCGTCATATAATTGAATGATTTTCTCATAATGGGGTTTTTCCTTTTCCCAGTCAATGGCACCTATTTTCTCTGTACCCTTGAAGAGCACATGCTCTAAGTAGTGTGCCAAACCTGTATATTCAGCAGGTTCATCAATAGCACCGGCACGCACGGTCACCACCCCCGACACATCAGCTTGATTTTTATCGGGCCAAAGATAAACAGTCAGACCATTACTTAATTTATAACTTGTGAAACCGACATCATACTGAGCTGAAAGCCAGGTAGATAAAGACAATAAAACAAAGATGGAAATAAGATATTTTTTCATTTTTTTGTGAGTTAAAATTTAGTGACAAAGGTAAAATGATTTTTGGAAGTGAGCAACAAAACAAGTGAAATTGACGTAAAGAATCGTTCTATTGAGTTCCGGGGTCACGAATTCACGGGTTCTCCGGATCTTTTAAAAGGTGCAGTGATAAAAAAAAGCAGGATGTCCTTCCTCTTCACGGGAACATCCTGCCTTTCCTTTATTCAATCAGACTAATGCTCTTATATCAGTCTCTTATTTAGCAGCTTCTTTAGTGTAAGTGGCAGTGATGGTTGTGCCATTCACTGAAGTAGCCGTAACGACGATTTTATATTCGCTTGCAGTTTCGGTAACTACCACTTTAGCATCATCGAAATACCAAATTCTATCAAATGAAGTATCTCCTCCATTGATAGCATAGCTGCCATACAACTTACCCCTATATATTTCACCTGTGGAAAAATCATTATCAGCACTTTTATAAGTTCCGGCCGCAAGACGATCGGGTTCCTCTCCGATGGGATAAATAACATCAACAATGTCGTCGATCACCACGGTACCGCCTTCACCGGTCAAAGTTAATTTGCTGAAAGAAACATCCATTTTTCCATCATAATCCAAATCGGCATTCTCACACTTAAAACTAAAATCGGTCATTTTCCAATCCAAAGTCTCTTCTTTCAGAGACTCACGAACAAAAGTCGGATCAGCAGCCACAACTGCCCCCGTATATGCCAATTCTAGTTCAGAACCGTTATTCAACGTCAGGTCCATAGCTACTTTATAATTTTTGTCGGCTTTGGTAACCTGCACACTACCTTTAATCAATCTGATCTTTTCTGCATCTGCTGCTACAGCACCATCATGCAACACAATTAAATAAGCATTTGAAAAAGTACCGGCTTCCGGTTTTTCACTGTTATCATAAACAAATGTACCTTCAGGGAAAGCAGACTTTACATCATCGCTTAACTCAAAATAGATCACATAACCATTGCCTGCATAGGCATTTTCCGTAACCGCGTTGCTGGCTATTTTATAGTTTACCGATACATCCTGACTCATCAGACGCAAGCTATAAACTTCAGTGCCTGCCTTATGAGCATCAGCCAGATAATAAGCTTCTGACTGTGTCAAATTTTTCCGTTCTTGCTGAAGTGCATCCAACACCTCTGTATTGTGATCGATCGGAGTACACAACGTAAACACAGCAGCCAGTGCAAGCAGCGTAATTTTATTAATTAATGTTTTCATATAATTTATACTTGAATGTTTCAGTTTTACTTACGAATAATAGACAATTTCTCGCCCGGTCCCAATCTCTTAACCTTAGCTTTTATTCCTTCAGCACCACCCTCTTCTTCTTCAGCTGTTTCATCAACAATGGTGACTGTTCCGGTCCAACTTGCTTTAACCTCAGAATCCAAAGCTGAACTACCGTCAATTTCAATGGTATAAGTACCCTCTTCTTCTGAAATTACAACCTTGCCTCTCGTTAAGAACAGTGTAGCGTCAATAGAGGGAACCTCTACATAACTTCCCAGAGGTATCCCTGACTTAAATCCTGCACGTACTGTGTTTTCTTTATCCGAAGTATTGATGGGATACTCTCCGGTTGGTAAGAATTGTCCTCCAACATAGTTTGTCAGCAGGCTCAATACTATTTTACCATTGGCACCGGATAAAGTGATCTCGAACTCATCTACGCGAACATCAGCAACACCTCCATATTTATCTTCAACTTCATAGGTATAACCTAAATATCCCCAATAAGAAACATCAGCCGTCGCCATGGTCCAGTCAAGATTTACGGTTGCATCTCCTTCATACGGGTCGGCTATCACTCCGGGGAAATCACCGCTCCAAACAAAAGAGAACCCTCCAAGATATAGATTCTGACGGTTAGGTGTCAATAGGTAATTTGCCGAGTACACATTATCTTTGCTGGTAAATGAACAGTATGCTGCAGAGCCACCGGCAATGTCATAATAAACCTCATATCCGGTCCCTAAATTCTGGAAACCCGGTAAAAAATTAAGAGCAGCCCAATTATTATCCGGATCAAGATAAAATTTGAGGTGATATCCGGGTGGTATGGGATCATCACTATCATCCAAAACATTATACAAATCTTTTAGACGGAATAGATTCGTTCCCTCGGCCTGCTGGATAGCTACTGTACCCCCTTCAAGTCCAAAATCTTGTTCAAAGAAATCAACCGTCCCTTTGTCCAACCATTTATAGTCGCGCAGTACGGAAATAGTCAAAGAAGAGTTACCGTAAATTGTCGCATCTTCAGGTTCCAATGATATTACCAAATCGGCTTCCATACCTAAAGTCATGGCAGAGAAGTCCACCTCAACATTCTTAAGGTCTTCTCCGGCTTTGAAGTTAACAACAGTATCCACTACAAAAACACCTTCTTCGTCAGTTATTTGCAAGGGAAGTTCATAAGCTTTTGTCGAATTTCTTCTTCCAATTTCAACGGAAAAAGTGGTTTCATCGGTTGGCAGGAAAGACATTGACCGCTTATTATTCTCTGAAAAATAAGCTTGTGTTCCTTTTGCCGTATCTTCAGGAGAGGCTTCTCTGACAAGCTCATCTTCCACACAAGCTGTAAAGGCACCTGTCAAAATAACGGCAATGCCTAATAGATATATTTTATATATTGCTTTCATATATTTTTAATTTACTGATTAATTACAAACTTGTTATGCTTTTGGAGGAGCTACTTTCTCATTATTATCTTCTTCCGTAATTCCCTTGTTAGCTTCAATCTCAGCTTTAGGAACTAACCACAACAAGATAGGAGCTTCCGCTTCTATGTTAAACTGCCAGGCAGCAGGGAACGACGTAACGCCATCCACAACACGTGTAACAGGTTTCTTCAGACGCATGATGTCATAGAATGAGAAGCCTTCACCCCATAACTCGATGCGACGTTGGAACCAAATTTCATCTGAAAGTTCTGCAGCGCCTGAGGGTGCAGTGTAACCACTACCACTCACCATGCGATTACCATTTACGAAGTTTTCCAAAAGGGTTTTGGCTCCTCCGGTATTACCTGACTTGGCCAAACCTTCAGCTTTGATGAAGATCATTTCTTCTGCACGCATCAAGAACCAGTCTTGAGCAGCTACCTGATTATACAAGCCGGCTTCACCTTTATAAGGACCAAACTTAACATTGGTATAAACTCCAAAATCCGCATCTGAAGATGCTACTTCTCTCCATCCGTCATAGATGGGTTTATCAACCAAAACAGATGCTTCATCCTCGTTCAGCCACCATTGCTTTCTGATATCATCAACCCTGATTTTATCGTACAAAGGCTTGTTGATTTTTCTCCATGCACCTACGCCTACGTAACCATCGGTGTAGAAAGAACATAAGTGAGACGGCATATTGATAATACCAGACTTAACAATGTCATTATTTTCAGTGATCATATTTGCCCACATCACTGTTTTATCACCTGCATCAGCAAACGCAGGTTTAGAAACTTCTGCCAAAGTATAAGGTACGGCACCCGACACGATCAAAGCACTGTCAGCATCAGAAGCTGCGGCAGCCCAATTGTTCATGATCAGGTTGGCCCTGGCTCTTAAACCGTAAGCAACTCCCTGATCGATATAACCTTTGTCAGGACGTTTGTAACCTTTCAAATACTTAACAGCCATATTCAGGTCACTCATGATAAGCTCATACACATCCTTCACGGAAGCACGCGGATTTTTAGCTGCTTCTTCAGAAGAAGTTTTTTCGGTTACTATAGGCACACAAGGTTTGTTTTCATGCCCTTTGTAAGTAAACTGGTGCAATTGAGCCAGGCTCATATAGTCGAATGCACGCACAGCCAAAGCCTGACCGATAAATGCGCGTAATGTCGGGTCATCAGTTTCCAGATCACTTGAACCCAATACTATATTAGCTGAAGCAATTTGTTTGTAGAACAAGCTCCACATAAAGAAAGTACGGGTCGAAGAATACTCTCTGTCGGCATAACTTCCATTAGGTCCAAACCAGTTGTATCCGATGTTAGCACTGGTCATATCGGCACTGTTGCAATCCATATACAGACAAGCTGCCGCGTAACCGAAATCATTGTGATAGCCACTACCCAAAACACCTGTGTAGGCAATCATATTCGCATACATGGCAGCTACGTCTGCAGAAAGCAGAGCAGGATTGGCTTCTGATGCAGCTATCTTTTGCTCCTCAGTAATAGTACCACCTTCGGGGTAGGTATCAAGGAAATCGGAGCATCCTATCAAAGCAAATGCGCTCAACAGGGTTATGATATATATTTTCGTTCGTTTCATAAATCTATAAATTATTAAGTTCATGCTAATTCAATCGTTAAAATGTAATATTGAGACCACCGGAGATTGAACGAATAGGAGCATACAATGAACCACTATATGCAACAGTAAAACTCTGGCGTGGATCTAAGCCTTGACGGGCTGTAAACAAAGCCACATTATCAGCTACACCAAAAATACGCAACTTTTCGATTTTGATTCTCTCTAACAATCTCTTTGGCAGGGTATAACCTAAAGTGATGTTCTGTAAGCTCAAATAATCCGAACTTATCAGGAAGCGGTTGGATGTTGCATTTGAGTACTGATTAGCTGAATTCAAACGCGGAACATCTGTTTTTGTATTTTCAGGAGTCCAGGCATTTAAGATATCAGCGTGCCAGTTTCTCCCTGCATCACTACTATATCCTGAGTGCATCAATGTCAGGTAAGAGTTATCCAATACCCTACCACCCATTTGGTAAGCAAACTCCAAAGAGCAATCAAAGCCGTAAGCTTCTAAAGAAGTACCAAAACCTCCATAAACTTTGGGCAGGATGTCTCCTTGTTCGTAACGTGTACCCTTAGACCAGTTGTTCGTGGTTTCGCGACCGGTCACATTACCTTCGGCATCCAGTATATCCACATACCACAACGGATCACCTGTCAACTCATCTACGCCGGCAGTTTCCCGTATGTAGAAATTATACATGGATTCACCTTCTTTATAAATATAGCTTCCACTGATCCACTGCCCTTCTAATTCGGGTGACAATTCCAGGATCTTATTTTTCAGGAAAGTAGCGTTGGCATACACATTCCAGGTAACTGATCTTGTTTTTACGATGTCGGCATCCAATTCAATTTCAACACCTAAGTTACGTACAGAACCGATATTAACAGGCAATTCTGTATAACCCATACTTGGTGCGACAGGTTGGTAGTACAACATGTCGACGGTTTTACGTGAGAAGAATTCCACTCCTCCATTCAGTCTTTCACTGAATAAAGAAAATTCTACCCCTGTATTGAAATTATAAGATGTTTCCCAGGTAATGTCTCTGTTACCTTTATAGGAACGTTCAGTAGCAAATTCACCATTATTTTCAGAAACAACAAACTGGTCCTGATAAGGATAGAAGTTGATGGAAGCTGAGCCGGCATATAATAATTTGTCATTACCTTGTGCACCATAGCTTGCTTTCAGCTTCAACAAATCAATAAATTCCGCATTATCCAGGAAGCTTTCGGACTTCAAATCCCAGGCAGCACCCACGGACCAGAAATTACCCCAGCGATTTTCAGGAGCAAAACTTGAAGATCCATCGCGACGATAAGATGCTGATGCAAAATATTTGGAAGCGAAATCATATTTAGCTTGCGCCAAAAATCCTAAAGTAGAATAGGTATAGGATGATGAGCTGGTAGATGGATCCAGAATAGCATTGTTCAATTCAGGAACTCTGTCTTGATAAACTTTGGTTTTGAAACCTGATAAAGAAGCATTCTTAAACTTATAGGATTCCGTTCCTGCCATTAAATCTACATTGTGTTCACCAAATTGCTTTTCGTAAGTTAACAAGTACTGCTGGTTGATACTGTAGAATCTTCCATATTGAACAGACACATAACCACCACCATCTGCAAACTGACCATAATATGGGTTTTGCAACATATTATAATGTGTATTGGCTGTGGTTGCACCTAAAGTAGCAGTTGCCTTAAAACCATCGAATATTTCTGCGACAGCTGACCACTTTCCAACAAAGTAGTCGTTGGAAAACTTCTCTGTATTCAGCATCAAATTGGAAGCCGGGTTAGACTGGCTCATGAACGGACGTTTGGCATTCACAATTTTTCCTTCTCCATAGTCATACAAAGTATAACCTCTGTCATCAGTCATGATTTTACCTTTTGCGTCTCTTACGTACAAAGGATAAATGGGCGCCAACATATTGCTCACAAAGAACAAGTTTCCGGAAGAACGATCACTTACTTGTTCGTCCGGATAACGTGAATCACTTCTAATATAGCTCATATTAGAAACTAATTTCAGCCATTTCTTCACCTGATAGTCTGTATTCAGACGAGAGGAGAAACGCTGGAAGTCTGAGTTACTTACAATCCCTGTATCGTGCAAATAGTTTGCTGAGAAGAAATAAGTCAGCTTATCTGCAGAGCCACTTACGCTTAAGTTGTACTCCTGGCGCAAGTTTTTGGGATTAAATACTTCATCATACCACTTGTCGGGCAAGTAAGTAAAAGTGCCATCAGAATATCCCAATTTTGCATTAGGATTTAGTTTGAAATTTTTTCCAATAAGGCGTTCACCATTTGGAACTGTATATACCTGATAACCCAAACCGCCTTGAGATGCATCCAACAAATAATTATTGGCATATTCATGTGCACCGTCAACACCGTCTTTGTTCACGCGGCTATTATACATAGCGCGATAGAAATTCTCATAGTACATACCCGGATCAGTCATAACGTTATAAGCCGGAATAGCACGTGAGTTGTTACCCCATTTGGTATCAATTTTCACCTGGGCATCTTTACCTTTACCGCGTTTGGTAGTAATGATGATCACACCATTGGCACCACGCGCACCATACAAAGCCGCTGATGCAGCGTCTTTCAATACTGTTACCGATTCGATGTCGGCGTTGTTCACGGCAGAAATATCCGTATCGTAGGGAACTCCGTCAACAACATACAAGGGTGCATTACTGGAGCTCATGGAACCGATCCCGCGAATACGGATACTTGAACCGGAACCAGGCTGACCGTTGGCGGCCAGACCTTGAACACCTGCAACTTTACCAGCCAGGTTATTGGTAATGTTAGAAGATTGATTTTTGGCCAATTCTTCCGACTTAATAACGGCTGCAGCGCCAGTAAACGACTTCTTGGTCGATAAACCGAAAGCGGTGACTATCACTTCATCCAGTTCGGACACCGAAGAACTGAGAGTTACTGTCATATTGTTAACAGCCTCCACTTCCACAGTGACCATCCCAATGAATGATACCACCAAAGTTCTGTTTTCAGGAGTCACTACAATGGAAAATTCACCGTCAGCTCCGGTTATTGTACCTGTCGTAGTACCTTTTAACATCACAGTCGCTCCGATAACCGGTTCCCCATCATCGCCGGAAATCACCTTTCCGGAAATGGATGTTTGAGCAAGAACCGAACTCATGCCCGCTATAAAGCAGACAAATAAGAAAATTAACTTTCTCATAAATTTACCATTTTTTATTTAACTTCAAATTTGTTTGTTATTCTTTTGTTTTCAAACCCGCAAATATAAAAGATTATTAATTAAAAAGCAAGAGCCTGAACTAACAAATAGTAAAATTTATTCTAAAATTCAGTCAAATTGCTCGGCAATATAGTGTTTTTATGTGAAATTGTGGTTTATAAAAGGGAGAAAAATAAGCCAATATTGACGGTTTAATGGATTGATTATCTACACATTAAAAAATAAACAAATCAATGTCATTATGACAAATGCATATTTATTTGCATACTGACAAAAAAAATGAAAAAACATGAATATTTTTTCATCATGCATCGATATTTTTCAGGCTAAACTCCTCAAAATCTGCAAAAACAACCCTATTTTTCCAAATCTGCAATCATTTTTTCTAAGTCCTGATCGATCATATGAAGTTGCTTTTTGCAAAATTCCATCAATTCAGAAGCTCTTTTTAATTTGGATGCAATCTCATCCATATTGATTTCCTCAGTATTTTCGAGTTGCTTCAGGATGTTTTCCAACTCTGTAATGGCGGTGGTGTAAGTTTGTTTTTGAGTCATTTGTTTTAGTGGTTAGTAGTTAGTAGTTGGTAGTTGGTAGTTAGTAGCTAGTAGTTAGTTTTGGAAGTTAAAGAAGTTAGGGAAGTTAATGAAGTTAAAGTAGTTAGTAGTTGGTAGTTGGTAGTTAGTAGTTGGTAGTTAGGAAGTTACAGAAGTTAGAGAAGTTAAGAAGTTAGAATTTTGAATCACAAAAGGCACAAAAGAAATTTCACCACTCACCATCCACCAATCACTAATTCGTCTTTTGTCTTTGTTCTTTGTTCTTTGCTCTTTGTTCATCGTTCTTCGTTGTCTTTATTCTTTATTCTTTGTTCTTTGTTCCTCATCGTTCGTCTTTGTTCCTTGTTCTTTATTCTTTGCTCTTAGTTATTCTTGCTCTCCCGCAAAATCCTGCAACACCCTTCTGTATGAATTAAATATTTCAGATTTGGAAACAAAGCCTACATATCGTTTCTTATCATCAACAACAGGCAGATTCCATGCATTGGTATCTTCAAAAATTTGCATTACCTGTTCCATCGACAAATCTTGATGCAGTATTGCCGGCGGCGATACCATCAGTTGTTTGACCGTGAATTTCTCATACAACTCAGGACGGAACATGATATTTCTAACCTCATCCAACAACAAAATTCCTATCAATGTTTGGTTATCCGGATTCACAACGGGGAAAAGGTTTCTTCTGGATTTGGAAATGACTTTTACCAATTCACCCAAGGTCATATTCGGATATAAAATCTGAAAATCTTGCTCTATCACCCTATCCATCTTCAATAGCGTAAGTACCGCCTTATCTTTGTCATGCGTGATCAGCTCTCCTCTCTGGGCAAGTCGCATAGCATACAGACTGTGTTTTTCAAATATCTTGATGGTCATGTATGATATGGTAGAAACAATCATCAACATCATAAACAAGCTATAGCTACCTGTCAACTCAGCAATCAGGAAAATACCGGTTAAAGGAGCATGCATCACTCCCGACATTACACCTGACATGCCCGCCAATGAGAAGTTTTCCAGGGACAGCTCAAAGCCTAACAGATTAGCTCCGAACAGATTTACAGTATAGGCAACCACAAAGCCGGTCAAACTCCCCAAAAACAATGAAGGCGCGAAGATACCGCCCACTCCGCCTGCCCCGTTTGTAGAAGCAGTGGCAAATATCTTGAAGAAAACAATCAGCGAAAGATAAAGTATCAATACCCAGGCTTGATCACCCAGGGGCTGAAAGAAAGTCCTGTCCAAAACCGATGCTGTTTCCCC
>JAAYQF010000030.1 GCA_012519425.1 Bacteroidales bacterium
AAATTAGGATTTAATGTTATTTGCTGAATAGGAATTGGACGGTAGTAATATTTCGGTGAAACAAAAGTACCCATATCTTCTGCCGTGACAATATTTCCTGAAGTTCCATTTTTTAAATATACCGTAGCGTCGCTATCATCAATGCTCCCTGTTCTGTAGTAAATAAGCTTCACGCCTTTACTATTCACCTCCTTGTCAACATCAGCCGGAATGGATTGAGACGAAGGGATAAGAACAATATCCTCGACCCCATCACCATTGAGGTCAAATTTACCCAGTGAGGGGAAATAAATCCCTTCGGGAATTTTCTCCAGTACTTTTCCGGCACTCCATCGCATCAGGTCGTCAAATCGAAAACCCTCGAAAGCAAGCTCAACCCTGCGTTCTCTCCTTATTTCCTGCAAAATTGGAGAAATAGTACCATATTTTGCGACTGAATGCGGGTCAGCTGCAGGATTCATGTTGAAGTTAGGCATGCCGACTCTACTCCTCAATATATTTATTGTATTATCGGCAACCTCTTGTGAAAACTCATTCAGTTCTGCTTTTGCTTCGGCAAAATTAAGCAACACCTCTGCATAGCGTAATGCCGGATAATCCAATTCATTGTAAATATCAGGTTCTTTGTTATTGGCAAATCCTTTTATAAGATGGTAACCTGTGAAATTTTTATTGAATTGCTGGACGTAAAGCCCTGCTCCTGAAACATAAGTTGCAGTTTGCACCAATTCCCATCCCGGATAAGCGTAAGTCTGACTAAGACGAGGATCGCGATCTTTAAATTCTTCTATAAATGTTTTAGTTTGATAGCCCGGTTGAGATGAATAGTAGGTCCCGTCCTTCATCAAGTAATTTTGCACAAGATCTTTTGCGGGTGATGGTTCATAGTTGCCAAAATTCCATTCACTGGTCCCTGCTCTAACCTCTCTTGCATCGTAAAAGGTGGCAAGAATTATTTCAGAGTTACTGCTCAAATCACCACTTCTAAAAATTGAAAGATAATCAGATTGAGGCTTACCGGTGCTGTAAATGGTGAATTGACCGCCATCCATTACCTCTTTAGCCGCATCTCTTGCCAATTTTAAATAAGTGTCCGCCGTATTGGTAAGATTCAGTTCGGAATGATATTTTCTAAAAGTTCCTTCGTACAAAGCATCGCGCGACATATAGGTAAGAACCCCCCATTTATCTATTGCTCCGGAAGGCTGACCTGTTTTTACATGCTCCGCTGCGTATTGATAATCTTCAAAAATTTTCCGGATAACGAAATCGCGCGAATCTCTTTTTTTGAATAATGACTCCTCATCGTTGGTCTCAATAACCTTATCATACCAGGGCACATCCGAATAGCGTTTTACCTTATCCATATAAAAGCGTGCACGAAAAAAACGTGCAACTCCGGTGTAGTGGGCTTTTACATCAGGTGCTACCTGTGCCCTGTCTACATTCGCAAGAAAAAGATTGATATCTCTAAGCCTTCCCCAGGTCCAACCCGATGTCACGGTGGATGAATTCGGATTACTTGCTTTCATTATGTTTTTTATTTCAACCGCACCTGATGTTGTAGCTTGGTTATCAGTGCCGGCATCGGCTGAGTACGTACCATGTCCCGGGAAGTTATACAATCTGTAAATGTACATCTTAAGATCTTCCTCCGAGTTAAAAAAACGTTCAACGCCTATTTCAGTTCTTGGCTGACGATCCATAAAGTCATCATTACAACCCGTCACCAAAGCAATTAAACCCAATATATATACTATTTTTTTTATACGTTTCATTTTAATTTCTTTTTATAGTTTAGAATGTTATGTTTAAGCCAACAATGTATTGACGATTGAAGGGATAGGCGTATCCGTTTCTGGTATCTTCAGTTATAGCTTCAGGATCAAAATATCTGCTGACTTCACTCCATTCGAACAGGTTATCCGCACTGACAAATAAACGAGCTCTGCTGAGGTTTACCTTGTCTGCCAGTTTTTTTGGCAAAGAATAACCTACCGTGATATTTTTTATCCTAAGATAGGCCCCGTTCAGGAGATAAGCTGTTTGGGGTATGGCCATTCCCATGGATTGATCAATTCGGGTACCCAAATTCCTGTCGGCGAGCCATGCCTGCAAAATTGGATATTTGGCGTCAAGATTCTGATCAGCAAGCCCCGCATCAATGTAGGCTTTGGAGTGTTTTGCCATATCTACATCACTATCTGTCTCCGCCCGATAATAATCAAAGATATGTGTTTGCCCTCCTGAATAAGGTTGTTGGTAAAAACTCCAATAGAGATAATGTAAAGGGTAATAGTCCTTTTTACCTATCCCTTGCAGGAACATTGAAAAATCTATATTGTTCCAATCGGCAGTCAAATTAAATCCATACCTGAACCTCGGACTGTTGTTACCAATGATAGATAAGTCTTTCGGATCATCAAGGGTTAATCCTTTCGTTATGCGCTTGTCGTTATTCAGGTCTTTATATTTCGGCCACCCCGGCACGATATCCAACGCACCCCATGGGACAATTTCAGATTGATCAAGATTCGCAATTTCATCTTCCGTGGTAAAAAGTCCATCGCTTTGCAATCCCCAAATTTCCCCAAACTCCTGACCGACGTAATATTGAGTCAACAAATTGGTAGGATTGTCAAATTTTGTTATCCAGGAGCGAGTGTCTGCCAACAGAAAACGTGTGGATATATTAAGCGGTTTGCCGGCAAGATTGAAACTGTCATTGTAAGAGAGTGTAATTTCCCATCCTATGGTTTTCATGTCAGCCGCATTTTCACGTGGAGCAGCTACCCCTAACACACCGGGTAATTCTTTCCCCGGAACGAGCATCCCTTTTGTATCTCTTCTGTAGAGGTCACCTACAAAAGTGAGCTTATTGTTGAAAAAGCCAAGGTCAAGTCCTATATTTTGTGACGTAACCGTTTCCCAGGTATAATTGGCTGATACGAGGGGTGGAGATGAAACGGTTAATTGCCGGCGACCATCGATGAGGTATCCGCCCAATCCGGGAGTCATGGAAGGTATATAGCCATACTCGCTTACCAACTGATTACCAAGAGACCCATATGATGCTCTCACCTTAAAATCACTTACTACTTCTCTCAACGGATCAAAGAACGGTTCTGAACCCACTCTCCACGCGAGTGAAAAAGAGGGGAAAAACCCAAAACGTTTATCTTTGGGAAAGCGGGATGATCCATCGTAGCGACCATTAAATTCCACTATATATTTATTATCGAAAATGTAGTTTAACCTATAGAACAATCCTCGTATTGCCCAATCCGTAAAACTCTCATTCACATTCATTTCACCGGTAGCTAATGCTACTGTTGGAAGCTTTGTGGAAACAAGTCCTTTTCTTTCTGCAAGTAACCAGTTATAACGGCTGTATTCCTGGTTGAACCCCAGGATAGAGGTGAACTGATGTCTGTTACTCATCCAGTTCAAGGTTCCAAAAACATCGAGCACGCTGTAAAAATCCGCGGCGAATGTCCTGTATGCTCTGCTATTACCTTCCTCACGTACATCATTGGGTCCAAACCCTATTGAATATTTGGTTTCAAACCAATTATAATCTTCCACCCCTTTCACAAAAGAGTAGTTTGCATTTATTTTTAACAGTTTCTTAAACAGGTTAAGTTCACCCCCAAAAGTACTTTGAACACGGTCGTATTTCCGAAGATCTTCTCCACCATCGTTTAATCGTGCCATCAGACGTCCGGCAGCATTGTTTGCCCAGGTTCCGTCCGGGTTTAAGTCATGATCCTGGGGAGCAAGGTTATAGAACATCGCCATATCGGAACTCCAAAAATATCCGGGTTTAAGCCTTTGGGTCGAAACGTACGATGTGTTATTTGACAGGGTAAACCAGCTGCTCACATCGTAAGTACCCTTGACCCTCATGTTGTACCTTTCGTATAAATCGTTTTCGACTATTTTAGACAAAACTCCGTTTTCACGATCGTACCCGCCTGACACATAAAAAGTTGTTTTATCCGTTTTCCCGGAAACAGCTACTTGATGAGAAGTAGAAAAGGTAATTTTGTCGATAAAATAGCTTGTCCAATCTTTATTCCCCATATACTCCCATTGTGTATCATCAAGCGGATTTAAACGAACCGGATCTAATGAAGGATTGTCCGATTTTTGACGCGCCCACTCCAATCTTTCGTCGCTTGCCACGTGTCCCCCACTCCAGGGCGTATTAAGAACCGCGATGTTTTTTGTTTTCAAATATATGTAGGGGTCCGAACTTTTCTCGGGTAAAATCGATGGCCTTTTCCAGGTAAAACTATTATTATAATCAACTTGTATTTTATCTGAACGTCCTGTTTTAGTTGTGATAAGAATAACGCCAAATGCAGCCCTGGCTCCGTAAATAGCAGCCGATGCAGCATCTTTCAACACTGAGATACTTTCAATATCTTCAGGCAGGAGCCTGTTCAATTCATTGGCGTCAGAAGCGATGCCATCAATGAGGATAAGAGGACTACCTCCGTTAATGGAGGTCAAGCCGCGTACATTGATCCGCGCCGCTTGTCCGGGTTCTCCACTGACGAAATCAATGTTCAAGTTAGGGATCATGCCCTGTAACCCTCTGGAAATATCATTAATGGGTTTTACCTCAAGCTCTTTTGCCCCGACCTGTTCCACCGATCCGGAAAGATTGATCTTTCTTTGAATTCCGTACCCCACAACCACTACTTCGGCTAACAATTCAGAATCTTCGTGTAAGGTTACATGAAGCGTACTTTCACCATTCCATTGAATTTCCTGTGTTTGGAAACCAATGCTCGAAAACACAATGGTTGAGTTTTCTTTTACTGAAAAAGTGTAATCTCCGTCTATATCCGTTACTGTACCATTTGTTGTGCCTTTCTCAATCACATTTACCCCAATCAACGACTCACCGTTAACATCTACTACTTTTCCTCTTACCGTTTGGCCTTGTGCTTGCGAATAGGAAAAACTCATGAAAAACAAAAAGAGTAACGAGACAAAATTCTTCATTATTCGTTTACCATTCTCCATAATCATTGTTTAAAATTTAACATATACTTCTCAAATGCTCCACAAAGTAACGGGTATTATATTATGAACCGATTAAGGTTTTATGAAGGTATGTTTAATAAATTATGAAGGTATTTTTAATAAATTGTTACTTGATTTAAGATTGAAGATTGACGCTACTTAGCAGGTGTTTTTCAATGAATTAAGCTCATATTCAAACGATTATAATTTATCTTTAATTGCCGCGCAGAACTTTCAACGAACCATTCAATCATTCACATGAGAGAGATAAGGGAAAGTAGAAAAAGGACCTTTTGTCATTAGTTCTACTGTTTCTATTCAACCTATGGTGGTAATTTGCAAGCTTTGGGAAGTCCGGACTCTGCCACCATTCAAGATAATGATGGCAGTTTCTCATTTGAACCCAAATTGTTTGAGACTCCTTACGCAGAAGTAACTGCAAACGGTTACTTATCTCGGCTTATAATCGAACTTCACAGCTCCTTCCGGGCTCGGAATACCAATCATGTTTGCTTTCGTAATTTTTCCGTTTTTGGTTTCGATGATAATACAGCACTGATTTCCCTTTTGCGTAAGCACGATACATCCTTTGTCAATTTCTGTATAGCAATACTTGAAATAAGCTATTTCGGCACTTGGAATAGATGATACGTTTTGCAAAATGGAACTGAACTTTCTGCGCAGATAGTCGATGTAGTTCCACTTGCCATACATGGTACTAAAAACCCATTGCGAGTTATACTCAAAATCATCGTCCAGGATATCATAAAGATAACTTACATCGAGATTATTCCATGCCTTGGCATATTCAATAAGCAATTGTGCTTCATTCATAGCTTTGCGTTTAGTATTATTTATTTGTTATTTATTTGTCATCCATTTTATTTAAATTATCCATTAAGTCTTCTAAAACTGACTTTTCATCTTTTTTGTTAGCAGCTCTAAATCGGAGACTATAATCGGAAACTGTTTCCATAGCTGCCGCAAACTGATTTTTGGACGTATTGGCTCTGTATCTTGTACCCATAATATCAGCATCAACAAAATTATCCAGTCCGCTACCCAGAAAGATAAAATTCCAACCCATTAGCTTTTCATGTGACGAAATAATGGATCTGATTGCCGCTCCTGAATACTCTTTTGATGCATTTTCCTCTCCATCTGTAATTATTACCATCATCACCTTATTTGGTCTCTCTGCCTCCGGGATGAATTCTATTTGTTTGTCAGTCTCATGGATAGCTTTCCCAACTGCATCATAGAGTGCTGTAAAATTGTTTGGATTATAATCTTTAAGAGTTAATTTGCGCACTTCTGAAGCAGGTTGATTATTAATTACACAATTTACCTGGTCGTTGAATTTATAGAGTGAAACGTCAATTTTTCCGTAATTCTCGTTTTTTTGTTTTTCTACAAAATTATTGAATCCACCAATTACGTCCCGTTCACTGCCTTGCATAGACCCACTTTCGTCAATCACAAAAATAATTTTTAAATAATTCTTTTCCATAACTTTTATTTTTTAAGATTAGTAATGGTACAAAGTTATGAAGTAGATGAATCGGTTTTGGGTTTTGCAAGGCTTGCAAACTATTTTATCCCGGATCTAAGGTTTATTTTTTACTGAAAGCTGACTAATTCCCGATTTAAAGTTATTTTCTTGGGCTCTCCTCTTTTGCCCGTTATGTAATAATTTTTGGCCAAATCGTCGGTTATTACTTCAAGAAATGCTGAACGGATGCGGGAGCATTTTTCATTTACAGAGTTATTTAGCGGATCAGTCATTGCCTTTATGCTTTCCATTACAGCATCAATATTCTCACGTAACGTGATATTACGGTAAATCGATAGTAGTTCATCGTGATGATTACTCAATTCCTTGAAGAGAATACCTTCAGGATGATTTAGAAAAAGCAGAAATAAACTTTTGGGAAGAGGAGACATCACAACCTCTTTCATGCCATAATCTTTAAGGAAAATACGATAATCATTGGTAATGAATAACGAACTAATTTTGTTTTTTGTTTTCTGAATTTCTTCTATTACGTCACCAATCAACGATAACGCACCATATTCCTTCAATAATTCAAGGCGCTCACGAATTTCATCTGCAAGTCTAAAAGCTTCTGTTTCAAATTTTGTGTCTGCATCCCTTATTGTACTGATTGTACTGAATAATACTGTTTCTTCATATGAAGTTACATCTTCTGCTGTTTCCTCAACAAGACTTTCAAACATCTCGTTCATGCTGATGTCGTGGAGATATTTTTTTTCATCAGAAACAACCGTTCTGAATCTCACCTGAGAGTCTTTAAGACGATCAAAACAGTCAGAAATCTTGTGAGACATGTTTTTAAAAGACTTCAGGGACGCATCTTTCTCAATTAGCGTGAAGACAGGGAGAGAATCAGGAAACTCAGTACCGGACGACAGCAATAACGCTCCCTTTATAACTTCGGTACCTTGTCTTTTGATTAAAATATCGTAAACCTGCTGAATTTCATCAGTTACGGAAACAGGTTGAACGTAAGGTCGATTGTAATGAACAATTTTCCAATATCTTTTATCTTCAAGTAAAATAGGGAGATAATAAAAATTCAGATTTGATGAATTAAACAATTTCACCAGTTTCGAGTAATTCTTCCGGATAAATCGGTTCAATTCAGGTTGAAATTCTGTTTCAACATAGAAAACAGAATTATTATGGTTGAAAAGAGAGGCTTTCATAAAAAGATATTTCATAGAATTATGAGTAAAATAAATTTTCAGTATTGATGTGTAAAGCTTTAATTAAAAATTAAAGTTAAACTTCCATCCCAAAGAATTGATTCTGTTCTTCAATTCTGTTAAACTTACGATCAGTTCATCAAACGATGGTGGATTCTCTTCATAAATCATCTGTTCTAACATGGTTTTGCAATCTGCTATCCACTTATTCATTTGTTTCCTTTTTAAGTGCTTGGCGCATGATTTTTCTTATCCATTCCGGAGCAAGGCGTATGTCATGCTCCAATCTGTACTGTTCTTCCCTCCCTAATTGTTTCAGGATAATTTGTACTTCTTCTTCGGTAACGTTGTCCTCTCCAATTTCCTTCAATGCCTGAATGACCAAACCACTTATTTTTCCGATAGCTGAAAGATTTTTGGGAGATGTTCTTTTAAAAACAATTTTTCTTTTTCCAAGGTTGATTTTACGTGCCGAACCATCGGTGAGATACACCACATTCATAGGTACTTGGGTTGACAAGCCAAGTGCATTGAGTGCCAAAACTCCGGTGGGCATTATGCGTGCTTTGTCTCGCTTGCTGATTGCTTCCGCAATTGCTTCTGTACTCGGACTTATTTCCCCTAATACCGGATGTTTTTCAAGGCGTGCATAAATTCCACGGACAATTCTCGATATTTTGCCTCCATCCACCAACCTCTCTAAGGCCTTTGATACCGATTTTGCATTGCCAAAACTCAAAAAATCTTCCGTAAAAAATAGCGAACCCCTCTTCGCTTTCCCCATTTTTATAAATATCTTATCATCAATGCTTTTCATTTTATTTTATAAAAAACTTTGTCGCAAATATAGTAAACATTTGCGACAAAAAAAGCAAAACTAAATAATATGATGTTCTTTTCTGTAAAATGAAGGAAACCACATTTTTTTAGTCTTCTATAAATGTCTGATTTGTAACAAAAACATGCTAAAGTCGTTACATAAAACCTTGAATCCTGTCACAAATTTAGAATATTTTGTGACAGAAATGAACTATTTTCATATATTACAAACAATAATTAAGATGGTGTGAACTATCGTAGTCCTAAATTTATTTTTACATCGTATCGTCATTGATCAATGAAGTAGTTTTCTGTTAAACGTTTTTTTGTAGATTTGTGCAGTAAATATTGATTAAAACTAAATGAACACTAAATTTTTCACTAACACCGAAGATAACACCCTACTCAACAAGTTTAAGGGCGTGTTTGAGTTTAATCCAAGCATAAAAAACTTTGATATTTTAGTTGGGTATTTCAGAGCTTCCGGATATTTTAGAATCAGACCTTTATTAGACTCTGTACCAAAAATTAGAATATTAGTTGGAATTAATGTGGATAGATTAATAGCTGACGCACAAAAAAAAGGCCTTGAGTTTTTCAGAAATCACGAAATAACCAAAGATGAGTTTTTTGAAGCTATTCAGAATGATATTGAGAAGGCTGATTATGATAAAACTACCGAAGAGGGAATAATCCAATTTATTGATGACTTATTAACTAAAAAAATAGAAGTCAGAGCACATCCTGATAAAAAAATTCACGCTAAAGTTTATATCTTCAGACCGGAACCTTTCAACAAACACACTCCGGCACAAGTAATTACAGGTTCATCTAATCTAACAGATGCAGGACTTGGAAGTGGAATTGAGAATAATTATGAATTTAATGTTCAGTTATCCGACTACAACGATGTTGCATTTGCTACCGAAGAATTTGAAAAACTATGGGCAGAAGCAGTAGAAATTTTACCGGTAGATATGTTGGACATAAAAAAGAAAACCTATCTGAATGAAGACATTACGCCTTTTGAACTCTATATAAAAATGCTGGTTGAGTATTTTGGAAAAAATATAGATTATGACCCGGATTCAGTAGGTGATGTTCCACATAATTTCAAAAAACTTTCCTATCAGATTGATGCAGTCAATGAAGGGTACAACATGCTTTTGAAACATAATGGTTTTGTGCTGGCAGATGTAGTAGGTTTGGGTAAAACAGTGGTTGCCACAATGGTAGCTAAGAAGTTTCTATTGCAAAACGGCAGAGACAACACAAGAATTCTGGTCGTTTACCCTCCTGCTGTGGAGAAAAACTGGAAAAGCACTTTCAAGTATTTCAACATCGATCGTTATACCAAATACATTACCAATGGCAGTTTGCATAAGATTTTAGAAGGTCATCAAGATTATTGGTTAAAAGAAGAATACGATTTAATCATTGTGGATGAAGCACATAAATTTAGAAATTACACTTCAGGAGCATTCCAAAATTTACAACTAATTTGTAAAAGTCCGCGCAGTGTGAAAGGGCACGTGGAAGGGTTGCAGAAAAAAGTAATACTTGTGACAGCTACCCCACTAAACAACAAGCCTGATGACATTTTTTACCAAATTCAAATGTTTCAGGATGCAAGACAATCAACTTTGCCAATTACCAATTTGACTTCTTTTTTTGCTCCGTTAATGGAGCAATACAAATCATTAAAAAAGTACGATGAATTAGATGTAAACAAATTAAGAGATATTTACGGAAAAATCCGCAAAAATGTGATTGAACCTATCACAATTAGACGAACGAGAAAGGATTTGGATAACATTGATGAGTATAAAAAAGACTTGGAAGACCAAGGAATCAAATTTCCAAAAGTAAATCCGCCCAAAAAAGTACAATATATTTTAGACGAAAAACTCAACAAACTTTTTTATAAAACAGTAGAATATCTCACAAAAGAAGATGAGGACAAGAAGTCTGTCTATATTACATACACACGTTATCAAGCCATTGCAGAACTAAAAGAAGAAGTTCAAAATATCTATTATGAAAATGCGGAAACAGCTTCGAAAAGTTTGGCTTTCATTATGAAAACTCAACTTGTTAAGAGACTTGAAAGCAGTTTTTATGCATTTAAGAAATCGTTGACTAACTTTCAAATTGCAACCGACAGGATGATTGAAATGTATGAAAACGACAAAATATACATTGCACCCGACACAAATATTAACAAACTTCTAGACCAAGGATGGAGTGAGGAAGAGATTGAGAAAGAAATTCTGCGATTAAGTGAAGATAATCCTAAAAACCAAATATTCAAAAGAGAAGATTTTGAGTCTGATTTTATTGAAAAACTTAAACAAGACTCAAAATACTTGGCTGAATTAGTCAACGCGTGGAATGCCATCGATTACGACCCAAAACTGAATGTTTTCTTGGATAATCTAACCAGACGCTTTCTTAATAAAAAAACAAATCTTGAAGGCAAATTGGTGATTTTTTCCGAATCAAAGGACACGGTAAGCTACTTAAAAGAAAATTTAGAAGCAATTGGAAGAAAAGATATTTTAGAAATCTCGGCTGCAAATCGAGGTCTTCTTTATGATACCATTGTAAATAATTTCGATGCTAACTGCGACCCAGAATTGCAAGAAAATCAATACAATATCATCATCACCACCGAGGTATTGGCAGAAGGAGTGAACCTGCACCGCTCAAACGTTATAATCCACTACGACACACCTTGGAACTCTACGAGGCTGATGCAGCGGATTGGTCGCGTGAATCGTATCGGAACAAAAGCTGATGCCATTTACAATTATGTCTTTTATCCTTCGGCAGAGGGAGATTCACAGATTAAGCTTAACAAAACAGCCTTTATGAAAATACAGGCATTTCACACAGCATTCGGCGAAGACAATCAGGTATATACCGAGAAGGAAATTCTGGACGATGTGAAATTATTTAATCAGGAAGCCATTCGGGAAGAAGAAGACGAAAGACTTAAATTTTTGTATTTCCTGCGGAATTTCAGAAAAGCAAACAAAACCTGGTTTGATAAAATCAAGAAACTGCCTTTCAAATCAAGGACAGGAAGATGCGCTGAAAAAATTAATAAACCTGAACTTCAAAACGGTACAGCAGCATTTTTGAAAACCGACAGAAAATTTGAGTTTTACTGGGTGGATAAAGACAATGAACCAAGTGAAATCACGCCAGTTGACGCATTCAGAATATTTCAAGCCGACCAAAACGAGAAAAGTTGTGAGCTTATAGAAAATCACCATGAGCAGGTAGCATTGGCAATGTCGCATTTTGAGAAAGAAGAGCAATTTATAGTTGCATCGCAAGTTGACCCGGAAGCTCTTGGTGGCGTAGCTCAGAGAGCAAAGAAATTTTTATCAGAACTACCTAAATATCCACAAGTTACAGACATTCAAAAAGAAAATATTAAAAAAACAATTGAACTGATAAATATTGGAAAATATGCAAACCTGCCAACAGACGTGGACAGATTGCGAAAAAAGGAGCTTGATTTAACAAAAGCCTTATCCGAACTGGATAAGATTTTCAAAGAATACAATATTGATGCATCTGTAACGCAAAAAAGAAAAAAAGGTAGAATAGATAAACCCGTATTAATTATCTCAGAATCTTTTAAATAGCCATGACACGAGATCAAATTCAACACATGTTCAAGCATAGCTACAATCAAACTGCTTGGAAAAAATTTTTAGGTGAAACTTTTGCTAATGCAAACTTATTGACTACACCTGAAATACTTACTGGGATTGATTCTAATGTAGCTGATAAAGTATTTAAATTAGGATACATCAACATAAATGAAGACGGCATAGAGCGTCAGATTGCTGTTTACGAAGTTGAACTTTCCAAAGGAATCATACTGGAACGAAATAGAGTCGGACTCAGAAATTTACTCCGCAAGTACTGGAAGAACATTGATGCGGCATTTATCGTGTATCATCATGCGGACGACTCTGCAAGTACGGCACGTGGAAAATGGCGATTTACATACGTATCTGAACTTACCGGCTACGACAGCGAGGGTAAATTTCAAAAAATACAGACCGAACCCAAACGCTACACCTATGTGCTGGGCGAAGGTGAAAGCACACGGACTGCTACTGACCGATTTTTCGACATTGCAGAAAAAGGAAGCAAAGCCACGCTTGCAGATATTAAAAACGCATTTAGCGTAGAAAAACTTTCCAAATCATTTTTTGACGAGTATAAGGAGCATTATACGCATTTCTGCGACTTTATGACCGAAAGACCGGGCATAAAATCAGCCATATTCAACGGAGATGAAAAAGCCATTCGCAACTTTGCCAAAAAAATGCTCGGACGGATTGTATTTATCTATTTTATCCAGAAAAAAGGATGGATGGGCGTACCGGCAGGAAGCAAATGGGGAGAAGGCGACTTTAATTTCCTATCCGGGCATTTTGATAATTTTCAAAATAAAAACCTGTTTTACCAAAACTTTCTTTGTCCGCTCTTTTTCGAAACGCTTAACTGTAAAAGAGAAGATGACCTTGCCGATTATACCAAATTAGGTTCCGGAATGTGCAGAATACCCTATCTGAACGGAGGGTTGTTTGACGAGGAAAACGTAAAATACAGAGAAATCATTTTTGACGGTCAGCTATTTCAAAATCTTTTTGAGTTTTTCAATCAGTACAACTTTACTATTTACGAAGATGACCCGAACGACCAAACCGTAGCTGTTGATCCTGAAATGCTTGGACATATCTTTGAAAACCTGCTGGAAGACAATAAAGACAAAGGTGCATTCTATACACCCAAAGAAATTGTTCACTATATGTGTCAGGAGAGTTTGATTGAATACCTTACTACTTGGTTCGAGGGCAAAGGATACGAAGTGGTACTGAATACCGCAATAGGGAAAGAAACATCTCCTGAATTATTCCCTATCAACGAAGGTAAGAAAGGACAACTGGAATTGGTAGCTCCCTATGCTGACACAGGCAAAAAAATAGACAGAACACTGATAGAGAAACTGCTGAAAAAGCAACTGGACGATAGCGATAAGCAATTGGTGTTAAAACATGCAGACGAATTTCACACTGCTTTAGACAATGTGAAAATCTGCGACCCGGCTATCGGCTCCGGTGCATTCCCGATGGGATTGTTGCAAGAAATATTTACTGCCAAAGAGACCATTTGGCAATTTCAACACGGCAATTTGAAAGATTTTCCCGCTTCCGAAATAAAACTCAATATCATTCAAAACAGCATTTACGGCGTTGACATAGAAAAAGGTGCGGTAGATATAGCCCGACTGCGCTTCTGGCTATCGCTGGTAGTGGATGAGGAAATGCCCAAACCCCTACCCAATCTGGATTACAAAATTGTGGTGGGAAACAGCTTGGTAAGTAAACTGGGCGATGAGATTATCGATATTGATTGGAGTGAAAAAGTTACAGCCGATGCTACAAAAAAACTTAAAAAAGATATTCAGCTGAATTTGAACAAGTTATATGAAAAACAAAAACAGTTTTTTAAATTTAGCGGAGATAAAAAACATTTACAGCAAGAAATTAGAAACCTAAAAATAGATGTTCTGATAAGCCAACTGAATTTAGACAAATACCGATATTTGGAGAAAAACACTTCAAGCGGAAGTCTTTTTGAGATGACTGCCAAAGAAAAAATTGCAGATACAGAAAGAAAGCTAAAAATAGCAAGTTTCGATAAAATCTTAAAAGACCTCCAAAGGATAAAAGAACAGCCCGAAAAACCACTACATTTCTTTGACTGGAAACTCGATTTTCCCGAAATACTAAATGAAAATCTTAATCCAAATCCGGGATTTGATATTGTGATTGGAAATCCGCCGTATTATCAATTACGTGAATTAGATATATCTTTACAAAATGATTATAAAAAAACACAATACTATAAATATGCAATAGGTGGAAGATTAAATATTTTTCAATTTTTTATACCATTTTCTATTTTAAAAACGAAGACAAATGGAATTATTTGTTTAATTACCCAAAATTCAATTTTAGCGGAAGACACAGCTATTGAAAACAGAAAATTTATTTTTAATAATACAAGAATAATTAGATTTGACTCATATCCAGAAAGAGATAACGTTAAAAAAAGAGTTTTTGAGTCTGTAAAAATGAGTGTAGCAATTTCTTTACTTCAGAAAAAGAAAAACGACAATTCTGAGTTTAAGGTATATGTATGGAAAGAAAAACATATGAAAAACAGGACTATCTTAAGAACAACAAAAGAAGAAATCCTTAAAATCTATCCCAACAATTTAATAATTCCTATTAGCTCACAAGAATCCTATAATATTTTAAAGCGAATTAAAACTGTTAAAAACTCCTATCATTTAAAATGCTCTGCTGGTGAGATAGATATGACTAAATATAAAAATAAATTTACTTCTAATAAGCTTGATTTAAGAGTAATTACTGGTGCACAAATCCAAAGATATCATATTACGAACAATCCTTCTCAAGGTGATATTTATTACTTAAATAATGAAATTATTCCAAAAACAGGTAAATTTAAAGACACCAATAAAAATAGGATTGGAATGCAACGAATAACAGGTGTTGACTCTGCTAAAAGATTAATTATGTCAATAGTACCAAAGGGTAACTTAATGGCAAATTCTACAAATTACATTGTAAATGATAATTTGGATCTTTTGAAATGCCAATTAGCAATACTTAACTCTAACCTAATAAATTCATTTTTTAAGTTTACAAGTACAAATACTAACATTACTACATCCGAAATCAATTCAATTCCAATACCACATATTTCTAAGTCACTGATGAATATTCTTGTAAATAGTATTGATAATATAATCTTTCTTAAATCTAATAAAAAAGACACGATTTCCTTAGAGAAAGAAATCGACAATATAGTTTATCGTCTTTACGAGTTAAGTTATGATGAGGTAAAAGTGATAGACCCTGATTTTTCGCTAAGCAAAGAGGAGTATGAAAGCATTGAAATAGAATAAAATAGAAATACCAAAACGAAACTATAGAGTAGATTTTATACTTCAAAAACAATATCAAGGATAGCATTCCCTTCTACAATTAATTTAATAGAGGGGATGGAAATAAAATATTTTTCATGTAATATAACGCGGGATGACTTAAACGATAAGGATTTAATTAATGAACTTTGAGAAAAAGGACTAATTAGTGCTAATCAAAAAGCATATTTTGAAGGCTTGGCAATAAAAGCAAAGGAGAATAAATAAAAAATGAAACAACAAGAAAAACCGGATTGGATAACGGACGAGCAATGGGCTACAGTTCCTAACGTGCAGTGGTGGGAAGATGTGAAAGAGAAGAAGCAATACATCGCAAACTCCAAACCGCATACTATAGAAGAAGCACGAGCACAGTTTGAACGGCTAAGAAATGATAAGAATTGGCGATAAAAAATGTCTGAATAACTTCTAAACAGCAGTACAATTCCGCTGAGGTTAGAAGACCATTAAAAATGTCTCCAAAGCGAGGAGTTCAAGACGGGGATGGATACCCGCTCCCCGCGAGGAGACGTTGCAAATATAGTGATTTGTTTTAGGGATATTCATTAATTAACTAAAATTAAGCCAACTAAATCATTGTGAGATAGTTGGCTTTTTTGTATCTTTGGATATTCCCCCGTATTTGCAGTTGATGGCTCAAAACGGGGGTAATTAACCAGA
>JAAYQF010000031.1 GCA_012519425.1 Bacteroidales bacterium
AATGATTTTCCCATGCAGCGTAGTTGTGAGCGATGTTGATTATTTCACCAAAACCTATTTTTGGAAAAAAATCAACCAGTACTTCCTGTACTCTTGTGAGCATCAATTTGCGATTAGCCAATGCAAAATCAACACAATATTTCATTTCGTTATAATACTTGCGCGCCTCTTCAGTTTTAAAAGGAAGAAAAGCAAGATCAACTTTGGGGTTTATTGATGAATACCATAGATTATTCAGGTTTTTTGCGAGCTTGTTGTAGTGGTCTGCAACCTGTTTACCTAAATTTCGGCTGCCCGAGTGTATCATGATCCAAATACTATTGTCCTTTTCCTTTTGAATCTCAATAAAGTGGTTGCCTCCTCCAAGCGTTCCAAGCTGTTTCAGGGCGGAAGCATACTCCTTTCTTATTATGGGTAGGTTGTCAATGTCGTGGTTTTGAGGCATAAGGCTTTCGTCTTGCGCCTTTTTATGGTGAGAGAATCCTACAGGAACCCTCCTTTTTATATCTTCCAAAATACTTTCAATTTTTTTTCGGATGGTCGGCGTAAATTTTAAATCAGTCTTAACGGCACACATACCGCATCCTATATCCACACCCACGGCATTGGGCACTATCACTCCATCGGTAGCCATCACTCCTCCGATGGGCATCCCGTAACCCGAATGCGCATCGGGCATCAGGCAAATATGTTTGAAAGCAAAAGGTAAATTGGCAAGGTTCTTTGCCTGATACAGCGTTTGATCGTCAATCTCATCAAGCCAAAGTTTAATGGGTATTCTTTCCGTATCTATAACTTTTTTCATCTCATCTGGTTTAAATTGTAAATCATGTGCCTTTCCTACAAGGATACGAAAATCCAAGTAGCAAAGTTATAATCCTTCTTTTGCTGGAAGTTAGTTTCTGACCCTAAGTAGAGACAGAGCATGCTCCGTCTCTACTTAGGGTATCATCCATGTTGATTTGTTTTTGTTGCACCACAGGTACAAAATTAGCAATTATCATCGGTTGTCCAATTATATGGATTGTTTTCAATGTATTGTGCAATTTTGTTTAATTCATTTTGGTTGCGAATAATGTGGTCGTGAAACCGTTTTTGCCATTTAAATGAAATGTTGTTTTCGTTGGCATAACGGGTTACGGCGGATTTAATTGAACCAACAACAGATGACAAACGTCCCTTGCTGCGAGAAATGGTGCGCATTTTTTCGTTTGTGTTTTTTGATGATGACGTCCGTTGTGATGACGTCCGTTGTGGTAGAGACGGAGCATGCTCCGTCTCTACGTGTCCGTGTCCCGTTCCCATTTCCGCGTATTTGCCGTCAATGCATATTATCATATGGATATGATTTGGCATAATCACATACAAAGGAATTTCCACGTCATCGTAATGTGTTTCAATTTTCCGCACACATTCCTCCGTATATTTGCCGATTTCGGTTAATTGTATTACGCCATTTACGATTTCCCCGAAATAACGTTCATGTGCTGCTGTACAAAAGGTGATGAAATAATCACCACCTGAATAGTCGTGCCATTTAGTCCGCGCCGATGGGATGCGATAATTGTTTTGAAATTTTTCGTAAGACATAGTTTTGGTTAAAATGGTTTGTTGTTTCGCGTTTTGTTCGATTTCGTTCTGTTTCGTTTGCGTTTCGATTCGTTTGCGTTTCGTAGAGACGGAGCATGCTCCGTCTCTAATATTATTGAATTGGTAATACCTCACTCCACCATGTAGATTTTAGCATCTATCTTTAACCATTTGTTTTTCCTTTTTGCTGAGGTAATTCGGCAAAAAAATGCTTTTCCTGCATCCATCAATCTGGATATCATTTCGTTGATTTCCTGAGGCACCCATCCGATACGGATATCGTTGTGATAGATGCCTATGGCAAGTTCGTCGTATTCGTTTTTGGGGTCGCGGATCATTTTTAGTTTGGTTTCGGGAATCAGTTCCGGTTCAAGGTTGTCAATTTCTTTACAGAAAGATGTACCTGCAACAACAAAGTCAAGCAGGAAAATTTCCCGTGTAAATGGTGCAAAAGCTTTTACACCACCTGTTCCTATAAAGGCAAGTAATTCAGGCGTAAGTTTGGTTATTCCGGTTTCCATTCTTCTAATAGTGTTATGTATTCTCTGTATTTTTCGATTTCGGTATTTAGTTCATTTATCTCTTTTTCAATTGTTGATATTTCAGATTCTACCCACTCTTTGTCGTATATTTTTTCTTTATAGATAAATGGGAATTCTGTTTTTAAATGTGAGATTTGCTCTTCCAGCGTTTTTATATTCTCTTCTAGTTTTTTAATGATGTCTTTTAAGCTGACAGGTGTAATGTTTTTTGTTTCGATACTGTCGTGCTTCAACAACAACACAATTTGTTGTAGAATTTCTAATTCACCAAGATCGTAAGCAGCTTGCGCTTGAATGAACAAATCCTTCATATTGTCGGTCAGATTGGAATTGATATCCGGATGCAGACGCTTTACGATGAAATAATACAGTTCTTTTAACTTTTTGCTGTTTTCACTTGTCAAAAAATTACCCGACAAAAATCTGTTTGCTGCTGCAAGTCTTTCAGCTTCAGCTTCTATTAATCGATTGTATTCTTCAAATTTAGTTTCTATTTCTTTATCGACGGCTTTTAAGTCCGGTTCTTCATTTCTGTTTACATAGGCCTGCAGCAACGACAATCGAAATTTTAATTGTCGCAACTCGACTGACAAACAGAAATTTTTGTATTGTTTATGCCCAATTTTGTTGAGATAAAGGGCAGTCAGCAGCGGTTTTTCGTGCTGAAGCATGTTCTGTTTTTCCGAAAAAAGTTCAGAAAACCTATTCCGTAAAAGTGCGTGTTGCTCCCTTAACTCCATGGCATCTGTGCTTAAAGCAATTTGAGTAGAATTGTTCATTTTATTTCTGAATGATGATAGTCTGTTTTGTAAATTCAGGTATTAAAAGCATTTAGCAAAGATACTCTCACTCTTCCGTTTTTTCTTCTTGCTCTTTCTCTCCTTCTTCTTGCCTGTGCTTCTCTGCATACTCTGTTGGTGATATGCCGTGGAATGATTTGAACACGTTTGAGAAATGGGATAAATTGGAGAATCCAAGTGCATATGCCACATCGGAAATGTTGATCTTTTGCTGTGAAAGCAACTCCGAAGCTTTCCGCATGCGGATTGTCTTGATGAATTCATGCGTGGATTGATTCGTCAGTTCCTTTACCTTTCTGTACAGGTGTACGCGACTCAATCCCACGTTTTTACACAGGAAATCAACGTTCAATTCACTGCTTGCAATATTTTCGTTGATCAATTTCAGTATCTTTTCCAACAGTATTTTGTCAGATGACTTCAAGGGTTTCGTTTCAAGTAGCGCTTTATTACTTTCTTCTTCTAAAGGTTTCACTGTTAGTCGTTTGCGGTTTTCTATCAGACTTAAAATCTGGGTTGTCAGCAGTTCAATATTGAAGGGCTTGGGTATATATGCGTCTGCACCTGTTTCAAAACCTTCGGCTTTATCCCGGTCGGTTGTTTTAGCAGTGAGCAGAATGACAGGAATGTGGTTCACATTCGCATTGGTCTTGATTTTTTTACATAAGGTTATTCCATCCATTTCCGGCATCATCACGTCGCTCACCACCAAATCCGGTTTTTCCTTTAGAACATAATTTAATGCATCTTTGCCATTAGAGAATTCTGTAATTTTTACCACGGAAGAGAGTTCCAGTTTCAAATAATTACGAATTTCCTCGTCATCTTCCACTATGGCAACTCTAAATTTGGTCTTTGATTTTGTTTCGGGTTCAATTTCAGGGATTATTTCTGCAATAACTTCTTCGTCTTCAGCAGGAGCGTGTGTAATTGTGGGGGCTTCTTCTTCCGATGCAATTTTTCCCATCATCTCTTGTTTGCTCAAATGGCTGTTGCCAAGTGGGAGCCTGATTACGAACTCACTTCCCTGACTATCCGGGTTGGCGCGGGCGAAAACTACTCCGTGTGAAAGCTCTATCAGTGAGCGGGATAAGTGCAGTCCAACTCCTGTCCCAATTTGAGACTTGGTATAGGCAGTGTCAACTTGATAGAAACGGTCAAAAATACTCTCCAGATCACTTTCATCGATTCCGACTCCGGAGTCTGATACGGTAATTTCAAAGTAATTTTTCAGTGCTCCTTCCGATTCCGGAGCTGTACCTGTATCAAGTTTAATCGTAATTTTTCCGTTGTCCGGCGTAAATTTAAAGGCATTTGACAATATATTCATCAGCACTTTGTCCATATTGTTCAGGTCAATCCAGACTTTGAGCGAAGGATGTTCATGAATGAACTGAAAATCCATATTTCTCTTATTTGCCGTGTATTCAAATGTTTGCATCAAATCTTGAATAAAACCGACAATATCTGTTTCGCGGAATTTCAGGAAAAGCTGTCCCTTGTCGATTTTTCGAATGTCCATCAACTGGTTGATCAGGCGTAAAATACGTTTTGCATTCCGATGCATGATTTGGTATAGATAGATTTTCTGGGGATCTTTCTCGTTGGGAATCAATTTTTCTAATGGACTTAATATCAGGCTCATCGGAGTTCGGATTTCGTGCGAAATATTGATGAAATACTGAAGTTTTGCTTCGTTAAGCTGTTCGGTGTGCTTACGCATCATTAACTCCTGACGGTGTTTCATCTTTTCCTGAATAAATCGTGCAATGCCGTAAAGCAATAACAGTATGAGGATTATGTAAACGACTATTGCTAAGTTTGTCAAGTACCATGGAGGAGAAATGATAATGGTAATTTCGCGTACTTCAGACTCGAGATCGCGCAACGAAGCGGTTACTTTCAGCTTATACGTGCCGAAGTCGATATTGGTAAAGTGAATTCTGTTCACACCCGGATTAGTGCTGATCCAGGTATCGTTCAAGCCTTCCATTTTGTAGCGATAATGGATCTGTTCCGCCACACCGTAGTTGAACGTAGAAAATTCCAGGTTGAAAATATTGTCTTTATAGTCCAGAAAAATAGTGTCTAAGTCAGAAATAAAACGATTTCCTCCTTTCCCCTTTCTCTCATCATTGAAAACCACTCTGTCTCCGATATTCAGAGCGGTTACAAAAAGTTTGAGAGATTCTCTGTCTTCTTTAATTTGTTCGGGAAAAAAGGAAGTTACCCCGCTGATCCCGCCAAAGAAAAATTCGCCGTTTTCACTTTTGAAAAATGCTCCTTTGGTAAATTCATTTCCTTGCAGGCCATCAGAACTATAATAATTGGAAAAAGTGCTGTCGTTTGGATTATATTTGGAAATACCGTTGTGCGTACTCATCCAGATATTACCGTTTGCGTCTTCTATCAATCCGCAGATCACATCACTTGCCAGTCCGTCTTCGACCGTCAATTGGCGGGATTTGTTGTTTTTGACATCGTAAATGGCCACACCTTCCGTAGTTCCTATCCATATGTTTTCTTTTCTGTCCTGGATGATGGAGTAAATCACCTTTCCGGGTGTAATCTCATTATTCTCTGAGAAATTGCTGACTTGATTATTTCGAGTGTCAATAATTGAAAATCCTTTGTGTGTTCCTGCCCAGATCAATCCGTCTTTGTCCTGAAAAAGGCAATTGATCCAGTCGTTTGTAATGTAGGGGAATGAATAATGCCTGACATATTTTCGGGTATTTGTATCAAATGTATAAATTCCGCCGCCATGGGTGCCTATCCAAAGCATGTTGTCGCTGTCAACTATCATGCAGTTGATTTTATTGTCGAACGTATTGTTGCCTATGTTTGCGGGCTTTTCGTTGTAATAGGTGCAATTACCGGTGGACTTGTTGAAAAGCGCCAATCCGTTCAGGTAGGAGCCGAGCCATATTTCTCCGTTTTTGGTTTCTACTATTGACATTACCGTGCTGGTAATAGAGTTTGGTGCGTTTGTATGTGCGAAATGTCGTGCGCGGTATTGTTCATCAAGCCTGTACATCCCGTCGTTGTCTGTTCCCACCCAAAGGTAATCTTTGTCTCTGTAAATAGCTGTAACACAGCTTGAACCAATCAGGTCTTGATTGTGGTATTTATTTCCAATATAATTAAATCGGTAAGGATTGTTTCGCACAAGGAAAACTCCTTTTTGGAAAAGTCCTATCCATAAGTTGCCGCTTCTGTCCTCTAATATGGAGTGAACTTTCACTTTTGAGAAATCAAAAATTGAGGAGAACATTTGGTAGTCTTCAATTCGGTTTTTTTCATAATTATAATATTTGAGTCCTAAACCGTCAGTTCCAATCAGCAGTTGTTTTTGATTGTTTATAAATAAACTTTTAATGGGCAGCGGGACCGGACTTTTAGCATATGGAATTGATTCAAAAATCCATTTTTCCCTACTCAGTTTGAAAATTCCACCGGAAAGGGTTCCGATAAAAATATTTCCTTTATCATCTTCGGCTATGGTTGAAATGTGGTTATTGTCAATATTTCCGTCATTTACATTGAACAATCGGATGGCACCGCTGTTGTTGTCATACATGCAAAGTCCGTGGTTTTCGGTACCTATCCATAGCTGATCATAGCTGTCCTGATGAATAAAGGTAAGGTGAACACTTGGTAGCTTTGAGTTCAGGCGGGCATCTGTTTCGAAGCGGGAGTTTTTGTGCGGATTGAGTTTTAACACACCTTCTCCGGATGTGCTTATCCAAATTGTTCCATCTTTACTTTCAAAAACAGATGTAACATGTGGTTGAAGGATATTATTTGAGGAAAAAAGATGAACATTTGAGAATTTGTTGGTATTTCTGTTAAAAAGCTGCAATCCATTAATGCCTCCTACCCAAAATCTCCCCTCTGAGTCTTCGTACATACATCTTACGTAATTGTTTTTCAGCGAAGTAGAGTCATTCAGATTGTTTTTGTAAACGGAAAATTTCATGCCGTCAAACTTATTTAAGCCGTCTTCCGTTGCAATCCATATATAATCGTATTTGTCCTGGTATATTTTGTTTATCAAGCTGTTAGATAAATCTTCGTCGGTAGAATAGAAAATGCCTGTTTGGGCATTTACGGTAATGGCAAGCACCCAAAAAAGGAATATAAGGGTGAGGGGAAGTGATTTCATGACTTTCATATTTAGGACAACATTTATTAGCCCGCAAAAGTAAAAAAAAATAATAGATGTATCAAAATTGCCATAAAAATGAAACAATTTAACTTTTGATGTAACAAATAGAAAAGTATCTGTATTAATTAGGTAACATTTTGACATGCATATTTAATATGTTTGTAACATCAATAATTGTAAATTTTATTAATCCAAAAAATATTTAAAACCATGAAAAAGAAAGACGATACTTGACCTTAATTAATATTAAAGGTAATCCAACTGCTTATTTTTTAAACATTTTTTTGCTGTGTCAATGTGATATACATTACAGATGTAATAGATAAGCATGCACAAAAAAATGTTGTTATTGTTCTAAAACGTTTATTTATGTTTAATGAGAAAATAATGAAAAACAAGTTCATGAAAAGCATCACTGATTATTTCTGTTTTACATTGAAACAGAAGAAGTCCGCGGTATTTTTACTCTTGTTTGCAATCTCATGTTTTTCTTTCGTGTCGGCACAGGTCACGGTAAGGGGAATGGTGGTTGATGCAGACAATGAGGAAGTTATTGGTGCCACTGTTGTGGTGAGAGATCACAAAACAATTGGAACCTTGACGGATGTGAATGGTAGATTTACTCTTTCCGTTCCATCCAGAGATGAAACATTGGTAGTTTCCTACGTTGGTATGGTGACGCAGGAAGTACCGATTGAAGGTAGAAGCGATATTACAATTACACTTGTTGACCAAAACTTACAATTAGACGAAGTAGTGATTGTAGGTTACGGCCAACAGAAAAAAACCAGTGTAGTGGGTGCTATCACCCAGACTACAGGTGAAGTGCTACAACGCGCAGCAGGCGTAACCGACCTTGGTGCCGCTCTTACTGGTAATCTGCCGGGTGTTATTACCACCTCCAGTTCCGGATTACCGGGTGAAGAAGAACCCAAAATTATCATTCGTTCTGCTTCGTCTTGGAATAATACGGCACCGCTGGTGTTGGTGGATGGTGTTGAGCGTCCCATGGGATCGGTTGACATCAATTCCGTACAGTCCATCTCAGTGTTGAAAGATGCTTCCGCAACAGCCGTTTACGGTGTGAAAGGAGCAAACGGGGTTATCCTTGTAACAACCAAACGAGGTGGAGAAGGAAGTACAAAAATTGACGTTTCAGCCAATTACACCATTAAAGCTCCTTCCATGCTTCCAAACAAGCTTGACTCATATGATGCGCTCATGGCACGTAACGTAGCCATCGAACATGAGTTGGCAACCTATCCAAGTTCCTGGGGGGACATTCGTCCGCAAAGTTTTATCGAAATGTACAGAAACCAGACTACCCTTGAGCAAAGAGAGCGCTATCCTAATGTTGACTGGCAGAGAGCCATTTTCAAAGACTTTACAACTTCCTACAGCGCTAACTTAAGTGTGAGTGGAGGTACTTCTTTCGTAAAGTACTTTACTTCTGCCGACTTTGTGCATGAGGGAGACCTCTTCAAGGTATGGGATAACGGACGTAATTATCAGTCCGGCTACGGATACAACCGTGTGAACGTGCGTAGCAACTTAGATTTCAACCTTACGAGATCTACTTTGTTTAAAGTAAACCTTGCCGGTTCCAACGGGGTGAAAAAAAGTCCCTGGAACCAGACAAACTCCTCAGAATGGGCTGTGGCTCAGCAGTGGGCAGGAGCATACAATATCGCACCGGACGTTTTCTTGCCGAAATATTCCGATGGTTCCTGGGGATTTTATCCTGATATTTCCAATGTTACGAACTCTGCTGCCAACCTGGCGCTTTCGGGTTTTATGCATACTACTACGACCTCTATCAATACAGACTTTATCCTGGAGCAAAAACTTGACTTCATAACAAAAGGACTGAGCCTGAGGGGAGCTATTTCGTGGGATAACATGTTTGTGGAATTTAACCGGGGAGTAAATGACTTGTACAACGATCCGCAGGAAAAATGGATAAATCCGCAGACGGGAGTTGAAACGTACAAGAAAGAATACGAAAACAATAACAAATTCGACTTCATGCAGGGCGTTCTCTGGACTACACAGGCCGGAACCGTGAATAACGGCATGACACGTCGTAACCTGAACTATCAGGGTCAGCTTTATTGGGGACGTGCATTTGGCGGGCACGACATCACCGCAATGGGACTTTTCAGCCGCGAGGAACGTGCTACAGGACCTATGATCCCACGCTATCGCGAAGACTGGGTGTTTAGGACAACCTACAATTACGCCGGAAAATATTTTGCAGAATATAACGGTGCTTATAATGGAACCGAAAAGTTCAGTCGTGAAAACAGATTTGCATTTTTCAATTCAGGTGCAATTGGCTGGATGATTTCCGAAGAAGAATTCATGCAGCCGCTTACCTTCCTGGATATGCTGAAATTACGCGCTTCATATGGGGAAATTGGAGACGACAACGTTTGGGAACGTTGGATTTATATGACCCAATGGAGCTATGGCGGGCAATCTTCATTGGACGTAAACCACGGCACAAGTCCGTATGTTTGGTACCGTGAGGCTGCCGTTGGAAACCCCGATATTAAATGGGAAACTGCCAGAAAATTCAATTTTGGTGTTGATTATACCGTTTTCAAAGGATTGTTGGCAGGTAGCGTGGAGATATTTAGAGATAGAAGAGTAGATATCCTCGTGGGAGGAGGCGATAGGGCGATTCCTTCTTACTTTGGTACAAATCCTCCGATGGCTAACCTGGGTGAGGTGAAAACCCAGGGTTATGAAATCGAGCTTCGCGTTAACAAAGTATTTGCTAATCAGTTGCGTCTTTGGGCAAATATGAACATGACCCATGCAAAAAACACAATAGTTGTAAAAAGCGATCCGGAATTGTTGCCTGCATACCAGAAACAAGCCGGTTACAGCATCGGCCAGAGTCGTTCGCACCTTGATGCAGGATTTATGAATACCTACGACCAGATATACGGTAGTCCGCAGCACGAGACCAACGATGGCTACAAAATGCCGGGTAATTATTATATCATTGACTTCAATGGTGATGGTATAGTTGATTCAAAGGACGCTGCCCCGTACGGATATGCTGAAACACCCCAGAATACTTACAACACGACAATCGGTTTTGAGTGGAAAGGTTTTAGCGGATTTGTACAGATGTACGGCGTAACCAATGTAACCCGCTCTGTGCCGTTGACCAGCTTCGGAAGTAACTTGAACACCGTGTACAATATGGGAACCTGGTGGTCAAAAGACAATCCGAATGCCGATGTAACTATTCCACACTGGCTGGCAACATCGAATTTTAATAGCGGTACGCAGTATATGTATGATGGTTCCTACATCCGCCTGAAAAATGCTGAACTTGCTTATACTTTCGATAGAAGTACAGTTGGCAGGATAGGAGTTCATTCCATGAAAGTATTCCTGAGCGGAAATAACCTTTGGGTTTGGTCGAGAATGCCGGACGACCGCGAATCTAATTTCGCAGGAGTTGGCTATCAGGGAGCTTATCCTACCATGAAACGTTATAATTTAGGAATAAGATTCACTTTATAATACGAAAAGAAATGAAAAGGACACATAAGATATATTTGTTAAGCACAATCCTCTTCTTGATGTTGGGAGCTTATTCTTGTACTGCATACTTGGATAGAGAGCCTGAGTCGATAGTTGCAGAGGGTGAAGCTTTTAAGAATTTTACCAATTTCCAGGGATTTGTTGAAGAAATGTACAACGGTATTCCCGATAAGTTGAAACATTACTGGACTACATCCTGGAATTGGGGTGATGATGAAATTATGAACACGCCTGCCGACTGGCATATGGTTCACCAGGTTGACCTGGGGAACTTCTGGGGTTGGCAAGCCGGAAGATTAGGTCAGCCGGGGTGTTGGCTCGACAAGCCGAATGCCAATATCACTTCCGGGAACAAATTCGATCATGCCCTTTGGCCACACGCCTGGTATTGCATCCGGAAAGCCAATTTAGGTTTGGAGAATTTGGATAAATTGACCGAGGCAACCAAGGAAGAAAAAAACCTCATTGCAGGACAACTCTATTTCTTCCGTGCCTGGTATCATTTTGAATTGATGCAGTATCTGGGCGCGCTACCCTATATAGATGAGGTGTTGTCTTCAAGTGATAAATTAACCTTGCCAAGACCTACTTACCAGGAGGCGGCAGATAAAGCCGGAGAAGATTTCGCAAGAGCGGCAGAGCTTCTTCCTATTGACTGGGACAAAACTACGGTGGGTAGGAATACGGCCGGGAAGAATCAGCTTCGCATCAATAAAATCATGGCTTTGGGTTATTTGGGTAAAAATTACCTCTGGGCCGGAAGTCCGCTGATGAAAAACGGAGCCCAGACAGGAGGTACCAAAACCTATGATTACGATACCGATTACATGAAAAAAGCCGCAGAAGCTTTTGGTGAGCTACTTTCGTTGGTTGAGAGCGGTCAGACACAGTATGCGCTGGCAGAGTATAACTACAAAGATATATACAACCACGTAAGAGCCCCTGGTTCAACCTCCTGTTTTTCGGATCTTTTTTATACTACCGGACAAAACTGGCTGATGCCGGGATCTGTTGAAGCGATCTTCAGGGGTTCGTCAACCGACTACAACGGAAGTAACTGGGGAACAACCAAAACATTTGGTCCGAAAGTTAATGGCTTGGTGGAACACGATAACATCATTCACCAGCCTACGGCAAACTATGTGAAGTTGTATGGTATGGCGAACGGACTTCCACTGGATGACCCGAATTCAGGCTACGATCCGAACTATCCGTTTAAGGACAGAGACCCGCGGTTTTACCACGACATCGTATTTGACGGTTTTAAATATGTGAACTCTACCATGCCTGCTGATCAGGAATTTTTACGTTACGCCCAGCTCTATACGGACGGCATCATGCGTAATGATCAGAATGGAAGTCGTACAGGTTATTTTATCCAAAAACTGGTTCCGCATACCGCCAATAAATATGATGGTCTTTACAACTGGAGCGGAAGCTTGCACGTGTACCTTCCATACATGCGATTGGGTGATATCTACCTGATGTATGCAGAAGCCTGTGCAGCAATGGGCGGTGCGAAAGCTAAATCTACCAACTTCAGCAAGGATGCTGAAGCAGCACTGAACACATTGCGCGATCGCGTGGGAGCAGGGCATGTAGATGCTGCTTACACGGCCGACAATAAAAAGTTCATGGATGAAGTGCGCAGGGAACGTGCCGTGGAACTTTCATTCGAAGGATTCCGCTTTAATGACTTGCAGCGCTGGTTACTCCTCACAGAGTATCCGTATAATGTGAAGACGGCACATGATTTTGACAGGGTTGAGGATGATGATTTCTACAAAAACAACGACCCCAAAGATGCCCGTGTCAGCAACTTTAAAGAAAGAACCATTTTGACACGCCAGTTCGGTGTTAAGCATTACTGGTTCCCGCTGAAAGTGTCTGACACTTCTATGTATCCGGAATTTGGACAAAATCCGGGCTGGTAATTTTTGAGTAAAATAAATGTGAAATAATAAAAGACCACACAATGAAACAACCATGGAAAGAATTCTTGACGATCAGAATGATGTTTATGTGGTGTGTTACAGGTCCGCAGCGGACAAACATGGGGTCTTAATGTTAATAAAAAAACTTTTATACAGATGAAATACATACAATCAAAATTCATTTTACTTGTTGCCTCAGCACTTATTCCCTTCTTCATAAGTGCTCAAACAGCTCCGGAAAATGAAACGCTGTCGTTGAACAACGCAGATTCATTGGTTCAGGTTGCATTTCGTAAAGTGGACCAGAAAAATCTTCTGGGAAGTGTTTCTGTGGTAAACTATAATGAATTGACCAAACGGAACTACAATACGTACAGCATGGACAACATGCAGGGGTACGTAGGTGGATGGAACGGCGCATCACTCTGGGGTATGGATTCATACCTTGTGTTGGTTGACGGCGTACCTCGTGATGCCAACAATGTGCTTCCTACTGAAATTGAACAGATATCTTTCCTCAAAGGCGCTTCGGCTGTAGTTCTTTACGGTAGCCGTGCCGCCAAGGGAGTGGTTTACATAACTACCAAAAGAGGAAAAGCTGAGCCTTTGAAGGTAAGTGCACGGGTTAATACAGGCTTCAATGTACATAAAAGCTATCCCAGATATTTAGGATCCGCCGAATACATGACGCTGTACAATGAAGCACGCGAGAATGACGGACTGGGTAAATTGTACAGCGACGAGGCAATTTACAACCATTCTACAGGACAGAATCCTTACCGCTATCCGGATATTGACTTTTTCTCTTCGGATTACATCAGGAAGTTCAACAACCGTTCTGATGCAACCGCCGAAATTACGGGAGGGAATGATTTTGCACGGTTCTATACCAATATAGGATACTACCGTCAGAATGATGTTTTTAAGTTCGGACAGGCAACTGACAATAGCACAGATCGCCTGAATGTGAGAGGAAACATTGATATGTCAATATCAAAATATATCAGTGCTTTTGTGAATACAAATGCTACTTTTTACAATGCAAGTTCTGCCAAGGGAAATTATTGGGAAGCAGCATCAACCATGCGTCCTAACAGATTTTCACCCTTGATCCCGATCAGCCTCATCAATCCAAATGATCAAAATTCGCTGACATTGATACAAAACAGCCATCAGATTGACGGGAAGTATTTCCTGAGTGGAACACAAGCCGAACAGACCAATATATTTGGTGATTACTATGCTGCAGGAAGCAGTAAGTGGACAAGTCGCCAGTTCCAGTTTGACACCGGAATTAACATTGACTTGCAAAAAGTGCTGAAGGGACTCTCGTTCAATACGCAATTTGCAGTGGACTACGCCACATCATACAATACTTCATATGATAATGATTATGCTATATTTACTCCTGCATGGTCCAATTATAATGGTGAAGATGTAGTGTCAGGCTTGACAAAATACAACAACGACAGGAAGTCAGGCGTTCAAAACATCGGTGGAAGTGCAAATCGCCAGACGATAGCTTTCTCAGGGCAGTTTAATTATGTGAATTCCATCGACGATACCCATAATTTTAATGCCATGCTTCTTGCCAACGGATTCCAGCAAACTGAATCTCAGGTGTATCACCGGATAGGAAATGCCAATTTGGGATTTCTGCTTGGATATGACTATCTGAAAAGATACTTCCTGGAATTCAGCACGGCCTATTCGCATTCGGCTAAGTTGGCTCCCGGTCACAGGGGTGCGTTCTCGCCTTCATTGACGCTGGGATGGAAACCAAGCAACGAAGATTTCTTGAAAGGAACGGCCGTTGACGATATGATGCTGAGCGTTTCAGGAAGTATTCTGAATACAGACCTGGATATTGAAAACTATTATATGTATGAAGAACAATTCGACCAGGCTAATGGTGCATGGTGGGGATGGGGAGACGGATTTGTGGAACGTTCAACCAACTCGGTACGCGGGGGAAATCCTGAACTGGGTTTTGTAAAACGCAAAGAACTTTCTGCAAACTTCAGAGCCTCGCTCTGGAAGAACCTGATCACGGCAGATGCATCCGTTTTCATCAATTCCATAGAAGGTTTGGTTGTAAGACCGGGTACTATTTTTCCGAATTACTTCTTTACCTATTGGCCTAATGCTTCCTTTATTCCGTACTACAACTACAACAGCAACCAGCGCAGCGGCTTTGATTTCTGTGTGAACCTGAATCAGCGCGTAGGAGAAGTTGAACTCTCACTTGGTGTTGGAGGTACTTATTATGCTACCAAAGCAACCCAAAGGGATGAAAACTACGAGTATGCTTACCAAAACAGAACAGGAAAGCCGATAGATGCCATCTTCGGACTTGAAAGCCTTGGTTTCTTCAACGATGATACTGATATCGCAAGTCATGAAACCCAAAAATTTGCTCAAGTTGTTCCCGGTGACATTAAGTACAAAGACCAGAACGGTGACGGCGTTATCGACGAAAAGGACGAGATTTATCTCGGACGGGGAGGTTGGTACGGACTGCCGTTTACCATGGGTATAAACCTTACGGCAAAATGGAATAATTTCACTTTCTTTGTTCTCGGTACCGGAGGTATGGGAGCTAATGCAATGAAAAATAACTCCTATTACTGGGTTTATGGTGACAGAAAGTATTCGGAGGTGGTACGCGACCGTTGGACGGAAGAAACCAAAGAAACGGCTACTTATCCACGTTTGACAACTCAAAGTGGTGCCAATAACTTCAGAAGTTCAGATTTCTGGATGTATAAAAATGACCGTTTCAGCATATCCAAGGCACAGTTGACCTACGATCTTCCGAAAAGCTTGCTGCAAGGTTCCTTTATCAGTGATATTTCGGCATATGTCAGCGGTTCAAACCTGCTGACCATATCGGAAGTGAGTGATATATTGGAAATGAACGTGGGAAGTGCACCGCAGACACGTTTTTATAATATAGGACTGAAAGTAACATTCTAACTTTAAAAAGTAACTAAGATGAAACATATTATAAATAATACAGTAAAATTATTGGTTCTGGCAGCAGTCCTTGGATTCACAGCCTGCGAAGACGTGTTTTCGCCGGCCATAGAGAATACCCGGGGTATTGACGCCATGTACCACGAGCCGACTTATGCACAGGGAATTTTGGCAAATGCTTA
>JAAYQF010000007.1 GCA_012519425.1 Bacteroidales bacterium
AAGATAGAAAAAATGCGCTTTACACACTTTTTGGGACAGTATCTTTTTAGCTGCAGAATATATATGGGATAATAGAAACATGATAAATGTAACTGCCCTCCGAAAGGGCAATATGTACTGCAATTACAAGAGAACACCGCCAATACAAAACGAGAATCTCCGGCTTTTCCACTTTAAAAGCCGGAGATTCTTATATGGTTCCGCTTAAACAGCTAAGCTTCAATCCTGATATTTCATCACGAATACCTTAAATGATTCGGCATCCATAGAAACCTGCAACACGTTATCAGACACTGAAGCGGTACCCGTTGAAGGTACGATAGCTGTAGGATTTTCAATGGTATTGTCCACATCAGCCTCACCCTTCAGGGTAATAAGCTCAACATCCTGACTGATCTTCATTTTACGGGGGATCCGGGTCAAATTGATTTTAATGTCTTTAGCCTCTTTAGCCGCATTGGCAATCTTGACGATGATTTCCTTTTTGTCGGTATCTATCACAGAGGAAGCGTACAAGCCTTCTTCACCGGCAATTGATCGTTTGTTCCAGGTCAATGGTAACACATTCGTACCGGCATAATGGGCATATAATTTTTGCACATAATAATTGGGCGTACGAACCACATTGAAATTATCAAACCAAATCAAATCCGGTCTCCACTGCCAGGCATCCACATGGGCTAACAAGGGTGCATAGGTAGCCATATAAACCACATCTGCATTACGCTCCAAGCCGGTCATGAAGGCTGCTTCGCATAAAGCCGACTGAAAATTATTTTTTCTGTTTCCGGGATGACAAGCATATTCTCCGGCAAAAACTTTCGGTCCTTTTCTGTCGTAATTGTCATACCTCCCGGCCTGACTTAAAAACCACTCGGGAGAACGATAATAATGCTCATCCACTAAATCTACTTTCAAGCGAGCCATCTCGGGCCACAAATAATCAAATTCCTTCCCGTCAGAATGAGGTCCGGAGCTACCGATAATTTGAATTTCAGGATATTGCTTGCGAATTGCTTTGACAAACACTTCCAGACGGGCCGGATATTCCGGTCCCCATTGTTCGTTACCAATACCGATATACTTCATATTGAAAGGTTCTGGATGTCCCATCTCAGCACGGATCTTACCCCATTTGGTGTCAGCTGACCCATTGGCAAATTCAATCAGATCCAACGCATCTTGCACATACTCATCCAACTGATCTACAGGAACATGACAAGATTCATCAGAGTTTTGATACTGACAGGATAAACCTGCATTCACGACGGGTAAAGGTTCTGCCCCTATATCTTCAGAAAGCAAGAACAACTCATAAAATCCCATCCCGTAAGTCTGAAAATAATCCGGGAAGAAACGATGCGTAAAGGTATAATGCCAGCGGTTTTCGTTCAAGGGACGATTTTCGACCTGACCGATGGATTTCTTCCAGTTATACCTGGTTTCCAAATCGGTACCTTCAACTATGCATCCACCCGGAAAACGAAAGATCATGGGTTTCAGTTCAGCCAAAGCTTCCACCAAATCTTTACGCAAGCCGTTCTCACGACCTTTCCACGTATCCGTCGGGAATAATGAAACATGTTCCAAATCAACAGGACCCTCCGAAGCTAAAAACACACGCAAAGATGCATGGATTTCTGTTCTTCTCGGAGTCAGGATAACTTCATACTTTTTCCATTCCCTGGAATCAATTTCTATTTCCTTATGTTCAAAAGGGTTATTACGAGAATCTATCAGTTCAATTCTGATTTTCTGTTTTGCATTTCCAACACCCCGTGCCCAGACAGAGAAACGATAAGTCTTTCCTCTTTCAATGCCAATCCCGGTAAATCCTTCGTTTTCAATACCGGTATGCTTATGTCCATGGCCGGAATTATTTAAACGCACATAATTCGGATTGCGATCGAAAGGACCACCTTCATTGCGTAAGTCAACCTTACCAAAAGATTTCCATCCCATCAATGCCTGCGGAAAATCGAAGGATCGATTTTTAATAAGCTCGGCATACAACCCGCCATCAGCGCCGAAATTGATGTCTTCAAAGAACAAACCGTACATGCTGGATTGAATGGGTGCTCCATTTTTCCTGAGATCCAATTCAAACTCATAAGATTGGGCTGCAACTCGCGTTTGAAATGCAAACACACCAAACAATAAAAACAAATAAACAAAATACTTTCTCATACTTACAAAAATCTAATTATCATTTAGTTTATAAAATTTCTACAGTAACAACTGATTTTGCAGGCATCTTAACCTGTAACTTTTGATTTTTAAGTGAAGCATCCTTAAACTCCTTCAATTCAACTGTGTTGGGATTATCAAAAGTATTGTGCGAATCTATTTTGTCTGCAGTCACAATATTGGCTGAAACAAATTTTGCTTTTGAATCCAGACCCTTTAAGTCGCAATTAACCTCTATTGAATTATTGGGATCAAGATTTACCAAAGACACATGTATCTTCCCATCTTTATCGCGGGATGCAGAAGCAGAAATGGCATCCATAGACCTGCCTTTGTTGCTGTATAGCGGAGTATTCAACTCTATGGGCAACATGGTTGCATCATGATGAACCTTGTACATATCAAAAATATGATAGGTAGGAGTCAGCAACATTTTATCACCTTCCGTAAGGATAAGTGCTTGAAGAACGTTCACCAATTGTGCGATATTGGCAATTTTTACACGGTCTGCATGCTTATGGAAAATATTCAAAATGGTTCCTGCCAAAATAGCATCTCTTAGAGAGTTTTGTTGATATAAAAAGCCGGGATTGGTTCCGGGTTCTACATTATACCATGCTCCCCATTCATCAAAAACCATAGCTATCCTTTTGCGCGGATCATAAGTATCCATAATTTTTGAATGCCTGGTAATGAGGCTGTCCATATTGAACCCATTATACAGAAGAGAGAAGTAATCATCTTCAGTAAAACCTGTGGCATTCCCCTTATCTCCCCAGTGATTGGTTACGGTGTAGTTGTGTACGGAAACACCTCTCATCAAACCATGAGGAATATTTTTCATCATCACGGTCATCCAGTGTGTGTCACCACTATTGGGACCGCCGGCAATTTTATAAAGTCTGTTGTCGCCGTAATTTCTGCAGTAAGTAGCATATCTTCTGTAATTCTCGGCATAACCTTCTGCGGTCATGTTTCCACCACATCCCCAGTTTTCATTACCAACACCCCAAAATCTCACTTTCCAGGGTTTTTCCCTACCGTTTTCTTTCCTTAAATTCGTCATCGGACTTTCATTGTCTGAAGTAATATACTCTACCCATTTAGACATTTCCTCAACGCTTCCGCTGCCCATATTGCCACAGATATACGGTTCGGTCTCCAGCACTTCACATAAATCCAAAAACTCATGGGTTCCGAAACTATTATCTTCTACAACTCCACCCCAATGTGTATTCACCATTTTGGCGCGTTGATCTCTGGGTCCGATACCATCCATCCAGTGGTATTCATCGGCAAAGCAGCCTCCGGGCCATCTGAGATTGGGGATTTTAATGTGTTTAAGCGCATCAATGATATCTTTTCTGACTCCATTTATATTGGGAATATGAGAATCTTCTCCCACCCATAAACCTCCATAAATGCATCTTCCGAGATGTTCAGAGAAATGACCGTAAACATGCTTGCTGATCTGGTATTCTCCCTTATCGGTGTTAATCACTATTTCAGCTTTTTGCTGTGCTACTGTCAGTGTAAAACCACCAACCAAAAGCAATAAAATTAAAAAGTTTCTTTTCATGTGTGTGTTATTTAAAATTGTTTGTATTATTCATGTCTATCAGATGATAACTGTATTATTTCAATTTGAAACAAAGATGACGGCTCCTTCAGACTGTATCGTTACAGTATATTCTCCACTTTTTTTAATGGAGACATTCTTAAAATCAGGTGTCCTGTCATCTTTGTCTTGATATAAATCAACCTTCTTTCCGGCAAACATGGGCAAATTAATCTTTATTGTCTTAACCGTTTTTTCCGCATTAAGGCCTACCACATACCATTTATCAAGATGTCGCCTTGCCAACACTACATATTTTCCGGGATATCCGTCAATGAATACGGTTTCATCCCAGGTAGTAGGTACGTCTTTCATAAAATCAATAACAAAAGCCGGATATTCCTTCAGGTTATTGGGCGTAATGGCAAACATCTGAACCGGACTTTGAAACAAAACGGCAGTTGCCAATTGGAAAGTCTCGGTTGTTCTGCGTATACTGCCACCATCATTGTTGCGATTGTGTCTTTTGTTAAGCAAAACGGGACCAAACTCCATACAGCCCACAGCATTGCGGATAAAGGGATGCAAACAGGCATTATACGCCTCTGTATCATTGGCATGCTGGGAGAAAACAAGGTTCTCGGAAGCCAATACCGCCTCACTTCCCACATAATTAGGATACATCCTCTCCCACCCTCTTGGTAAAGTACAGCCGTGGAAGATACACATCAATCCATAATCGTTGGCATCGGATAAGATATCTTCATACAACTTCATGGTTACTTGTTTGTCACCACCGAAGAAATCAACCTTCAAGCCTTTGACACCAACACTTTGCAACCATTGCATTTCTTTCTTCCGGACAATCGCATTATGCATCTTTTGTTTAGGACCTTGCGGAGCATCATTCCAATATCCGTTGGAATTATACCACAAGAAAACATCAACGCCTTTGGATTGTGCATACTTGATAAGAGATTCCAATCTTTCGTATCCAAGCTGTTTGTCCCACAAAGCATCAATTAAAATATATTCGTATCCCATTTCGGCAGCCAGGTCAATGTAAGTAACCTGATCGTCGTAATTCATGCTTTGATCTTGCCACATGATCCAACTCCAGGTGGAACGTCCAAATTGATATTCCTGCGAAGCTTCATAAAGCGGCTCTACCACATCAAAAGGAATAGTAGTTTCAACAATAGGTTTGAGGCTGTTACCCACAGTAATTGTCCGCCAGGGAGTTTCACCGGGCAATGCCAGGCCGGGTTTGGCACTTCCCAATCCATTGTTTTCTCCCGGTTCGGGAAAAGCCACTGTATACAGACCTTCCCTGGTGGGTTCTCCCAATTTGGAAGCACAATACTGACTGCTTACTCCTGTTTCAGACACCAAAACCCAACCATCATCTCCAATATGAAATAACCCCGGGAAGGTATAACCCACCCCATATCCGGAAGCAGCACCTAGTACATCATCGGGAATGTATCCCTCTTCATAACTGGGCTTGGTTCGCATCCATCCAACCATGGGTTTGGATTGTGGGGTCAGGAAGGTAGTGGTCGAAGTCGGAAATTTAAATCCGGTCAATTCTTCCTCGACTACACAAACAGCGGTACCGTCATTCTGCGGCAACACGTATTTAAACGCGATATTGTTATTACTTACCCGGAACACTATACTAAACCTTTGATTGTTCCGTACCACAAAATTACAGACCAACTGATTCGCAAGATAGTCCACCTGACTGTGCTTAATCTTACTTTGGGTATAAGATTTTTTCACCACATCGGTCTGACTATCTATCAGTTTCAATCGCTTACCAAAATCATTCACATTGGTAATCATCCCCAGGGGGGAATCTTCCAGCATGACTTTACCCTGATAGGTGACCTGATAAAAAACCGCACCTTGAGCATCTTGTGAAATTTGTACTTGCAGTTGGTTATCCGGACTGCTGACAGTCAGTTTTTCTGCGCTTGCAAAGGCTATTACACATAGAGCCAACACAAGCGTCATCAATTTCTTCATGATCATATTCCCTTATAAACCTGGCTTAACCTGTATGATGGTACCGTCGGGATTAAACTCCAATTTATCCATGCATACTTCGCGATGAAAACCGGCAGCCCCTCCCATCTTATGACCATTGGGACGACTGAAACGGTGATAAACAATGTACCACTCATCTTTATCATGCACTTTTAATACTGAGTTATGTCCGGTTCCGTAAATTTCCTGTGAAGGATCTTTAATAATTACGGTGTTATTTTCAGGAATGGTCAAAGGTCCCAAAGGAGATTTTGCATAGGCATAACGTACCTGGTAATTTTCGCTGCGCGTGTCATCCTGTGACCATAGGAAATAATACAAACCGTCGCGATAGAACACCTCAATTCCTTCGCGGAAGGTGTGGTCGGGGGTCATCACTTTAACACTGTTTTTCTTAAGTGAGATCATGTCCTTGTTCAGCTCAGCAACCGCCATATAGCCGTTACCCCAGTATAAATAATACTTACCTGTTTTAGGATCTTTGAAAACATCCGGGTCAATCTGCTGACCACCTCTTACACCATCAGGTCTAAAATCAATCAGCGGCTTACCTGAATCAACGAACGGTCCGGCCGGATCATCAGCAACAGCCACTCCGATTTTCTTTTCACCACCATTCAACCCGCCACTGAAATAATAATAGTATTTATACCCTTTCCTTTCTTTTCTTTCTATGATGGTAGGTGCCCAGGCATTTCCGTTTGCCCAGGTAAGGTCCTTGCGCTGATCCAATATCACTCCTTCATCTTTCCAATTTATTAAATCTTCTGAAGAGAAGGTCTTAAAATAATACCCGCTCCAACCGTTAAAACCATCACTGGTAGGATAGATATAGTATTTATTGTTTTTCTCGGAGTACAACACCTCAGGATCTGCATAATAGCCTTCCAATACCGGATTTTTATCAGTAGGCAGCTCAAACCCTTCGGGAAGTCCGAAGGCTTCAACCAACCGCTTCATTTCACTCAATGAAATGGAGATAACAGTTCCGTGACGCGGACGGAAATCCATGCTGATTTGATGATCGATATTTTTAAACACGTCCAAATCCACACTTTCACAAAACTCATAGCGACCTCTTCCATACACATCATACATCATGATGTATTTATCTTCATGATTTAATTTAAAGACACAGGAGCCTTCAACGGCATCGCGGGTTTGTTGTTTGTAACCGGGTTGTTCCAGCCATTTACCGGAAGTCAGAGAATCCGTAATTGCCAATTTGATACCATTGCCATGTCCTTCGGTTTTGAAAAACATGTAAAACAATCCATTCTTATAAACGATATCACCGTCTATACATGATCTTCTGTTCTTGGGTAAAAAGAAAACCTGTGGTTCGCCTTCCAGATCAGTAAAATCTTCGTTAGCGTAAGCATAGTAGATGATATCAGGACCGTGACCATGTTGCATCGACCAGTAAATCAAATATTTATCTACAGCAGGGTCATAAATCGTCTGAGGTGCCCAAACCCGTTTCAGGTCTTCCTGCCCTTCATATTTTTCTTGAATATTGATGATGGATGACGTCCAATTGATCAGGTCGGTTGATTTGAACAGTACCATGGCACGGTTGGAATCCCAGCCTTTGGAAGACATCATGTCGGTACACACCATATAAAAATTCTTGCCGTCTTTAGCCCTTAAAATATGAGGGTCACGCAACCCACCGGCGGAACTCACTTCTTTGGAAATCACTGGTTTGCCATCGTTTAAAATTCTGTAATTATAACCGTCTGTACTGATGGCATAATAGACAGACTCATCATTATTTCCTTTAAAAAAAGTAAACAGATAGCCCTTATAGTCTTTTTCTTCAGGACCAAACTTGTACCGTTGTTGTGCAGATAAAAGATTCGGACACAACAAACAAAAAGCGATAATAGCAACTAAAATTTTCCTCATTTTCTTATTCAATTTAAATTAGTTATTCAATTTTACGCGTATTATGGACAGTGAATATTCCGGCATGTCATAGTTGAACTGACCCGACACTTCCAAAGAAGATGTTTCAGGTACTGCCCCGCGATCTCCAAGTTCACCGGACAAGACTGTCAATTCCGATTTTCCGGCTACAACATTCAGGTCTGACAAATTTATGGACGTTTGTACAGACACAGGTAGCAAATTAACTAATTTGACAATCAATTCATTCGATTCTTTGTCAATTATAAATGACGAGCCGATTCGCTTGTTGACATCATGATTTCTTTCAGAAAGTCTTTTAACGGACGGAATATACGTTGTCCCGGCGTGTATTCCAAAAAGTTGCTGCACGTAATAACCCGGTGTCAACCGCACCTCTGTATTGTTAAAGTATATTAAGTCCGGATTCCAACGCGTTTGCCCATCTTTGGCAAATAATGGAGCATAAGATGTCATTTCAACTATATCACCATTTCTTTCCACATTGATCAAATGAAGAGCTTCCGTCAATGCAGTTTCAATATTGTTATGTCTTCCGGGAATATGAGCAGCATATTCACCCAAATAAACTTTGGTCTTTTCCCTGCTATAGCGATCATAATAATCCTGGTTATTTAAGAACCATCCGGGAGATTGATAATAATGTTCGTCAATAATTTCCATTCCAAGCTCAGTCGCTAAGTTCCATCCCTCCGTATAATCAGAGCCTTCACAGAAAGGACCGGCCGTTCCAATGATCACTATTTCCGGATATTTTTCCCTGACCGCATTGAAGATCATGGTAAATCTTTCAATAAACACATCTGAAATTAAATCTTCATTCCCTATACCAAGGTATTTCAAATTGAACGGCTCAGGATGTCCGGCTTCCGCTCTTTTCTTTCCCCAGGTAGTATTTTTATCTCCATTGGCATATTCAATAAGATCCAGAACTGTTTGAACATAATCATCCATCTGATCCATGGGAATACCACCTTGCTGACCGCCTATCGGCTGATCGAAGTGAGCTGAGTTTTGGCAAGGAACGCCGGCAGCAAGTATAGGTACAGGCTCGGCACCTATATCCTCACAAAACTGGAAGTATTCAAAATAACCTAATCCGGCAGATTGATGATACCCCCAAATATTGCGTTGTGGCTTTCTGGCTTCCAACGGACCAATAGTATTCTCCCACCGATAAATATTCCCCAATCCGTCACCATGAGCTACACATCCACCCGGGAAGCGCACAAAGCGCGGTTTCAAATCGGCAACCGCTTGCGCCAGGTCTTGCCGAAGTCCGTTTCTTCTGCCTTTGAAAGTCTTTTGAGGGAACAGGGAAATCATGTCCAAATGCACCTCACCAATTTGCTGAGGCAGTATTTGCAATTTAGCATCTTTGCAAGTCTCTTTGGCTGTTATCGTTTTTTCGTATTTTTTCCACTGTTGTGGGATGGATGAGATTTTAGTTTCTCCAATGGTCCTTCCATCGGGTGTAACAAGGCGTACTACCACTGCACCTCTTTTTTTCTCCGGACTTCTGACAAAGAAAGAAAAATAATACTTATCCCCGGAAACAACAGGTATTCCATCAAAACCATCATTCACTAATCCGCTACCGGTATTCTCAAGGTTTAATACAGCATAATGTCTGTTGTTCTGATGAATGGGATTGACCGTATCAATTTCAAATTTGCTTGAACCAATGGTTGACCAGGCAGTTTTAGCATTCCAGTTCCTGTCCTGATATTCTTTATCGGACATATGATATTCAAAACCTCTGTTTTGAACCAATTCCGCGTACAGTCCACCATCAGCGGCATAACTGATATCTTCATAAAAAACGCCCATCAGAACATCACTTATTTCCTTTTGTTTGGAGGTTTCAAGCGATAAAGACAACTTCACCGGATCTCTGAAGAGTTCGGGATTCATCCAAACCCTCTCGGCATTTTCCCGGTTCTTGTATTCGGCCAATTTGTAGGTGTTGATCAAATGGTCGATCATTTCCCAATTGACCTTATGCACCGTCCCGGCAAATTTTCTCCCTGAAACTTCACATATTTCTCTTTCAGACTGGGGTTTATCCGTTTCGACAGCAGCAGTGTAATCTTTTAGATTAGTTGTACCGGACTTAAAATATCCAATTTTATTTTTATCACTTTTCCAGGTAACTGTAAATTTACCCTGATCTTCATGGACAATCACAGGCTCCAGGCAATTTCCCCAGGGCAACAATATAGGATAAGATTGCGGTTTCCAATATGTTAAATCTTTTGAGACCGTATAAGCAATGGCACCGTCCTCTCTGTTTAAAGACCACACACAATGCCATTGCTTATCAGGTGTTTGAATAATATAAGGATCATACATTCTTTTTTGAGAACCCCAACGGCCGTAATCTGACCGTAAAAAAACATGATGATGACCAATGGAGTGCCATTCATTTTTGTCTAAGCTCCAGGCATAATACAACCCGCTCCCATTCTCCATCCCATAAGCAAAGATGTAAGCTGAATCGGGTTCATTGGCTTTAAGTAGCGGAGCAATTAGTATAGCTAAAACAAAAACTGAAACAGTTTTGAATATTCTTTTGTATGATTTCCTTAATTGATTCATTTTATGTCGATTTAATATAAATTATTTAACACTGAACTTATAAATACAGCGGCTGGTATATGTCTCTCCCGGACGCAACACAGTGCTCGGAAACTCCGGCTGATTGGGAGAATCGGGATAATGTTGGGTTTCCAGGCAAAAGCCGGTTCTTATGTTATAAACAATCGCATTTTTCCCCGTAACAGTTCCATCCAAAAAGTTTCCTGTATAAAACTGAACGGCCGGCTCATCGGTATATACATCAAGCGTGATCCCGGTCTGAGGACAGGTGGCCTGGCATGCCAATACCTCTATATTGCTCGGAGCTGTAAATATCCAATTGTGATCATAACCTCCGGCCAATGTCAACTGACCATAATCAGCATCGATACGCTCTCCTATTGCATAAGGAGTTCTAAAGTCCATCGGAGTGTTTTCTACACATACAATCTCTCCCGTTGGAATCATAAATTCGTTAACAGGGGTATATCTGTCCGAGTTCATATACAAAACATGATCTAACACATCCTGTTGCGGATCACCGGATAAATTAAAATAGGAATGATTGGTCAAATTGATCACAGTAGCTTGATCAGTTTCTGCTTCGTATGCAATATCTATAGCATTGTCATCTGTCAATGTGTAAATAACTTTCACCTGTAAGTTACCGGGATAACCATTGTCCCCATCGGGGGAGAAAAATGTGCAAGCTAAAGTAGTAGCATCTACTTGTTCTATGTCGAACATTTGATATTGAAATCCGGTGATTCCGCCATGCAGGGAATTCGGCTCATTGTTGATGGTAAGCTGATAATCAACTCCATCTAAAGTAAACTTACCATCAGCTATTCTGTTTCCATAGCGACCAATAGCAGCTCCAAAGTCAGTTTTATGACTTAAAAAATCGTCTATATTGTCAAAACCCAACACAACATCTCTCATTTCTCCGTTTTTATCCGGAACAAGTATCGAGACAATTCTGGCCCCAAAATTTGTAACGCACACTTCCATTCCATTGGTGTTTTCCAATACGTACAACTGATTGGGTTTCCCATCTATTAATTTCTCAAAAGCTGCAGGGTCTAATCCTGAGCGTGTAATTTCTTTCGATTCTTTACATGCGCCAAGCGCAGCAATTACGAATATCGTAGCAAATAATAATTTGTGTTTCATACGTTTAAATTTTAAACATTATACCTGACTCGCACGCAAACGATTATACATGAAAAGAATTTACATGCAAGTGTCCATTCAATTTAAAAATAAAAGGTCGGACGAATGTGTCATCCAACCTTTTATTAAACTTGTTGGTATTACCAGAAGTAGATGTAAAAGGCGACAGTAATACCCAAAATGATCACCGTGTGAATAACATCCCATGCGTTCCAGCTCGCGCGTGTTTCAGCAATTTGTTCCTTGGTGGCCGTTCCAAACACGAGACCTTGAATTTGTTTTTCCGACGGAGCTTTTGTAAACAAGCTCACCAATACTACCACAAGGATACATGCCAGGAACATCCATCCGCAGAAGAACAACCAGTTTACGTCGTAGAAAACATACTTAAACAAGCTTTCGGAAGGGTTAAGGGCAGTACTGTAATATACTTTCGCTCCAAGACGGGTAAGACCTATTATCAATCCGGACAACAGTCCCCACATTCCTCCCTTGGCAGATGTACGCTTCCAGGTAACACCCAGTAAAAATGCTGCCGCAATTCCCGGCGCTAACACAGATTGTACGTCCTGTAGGTATTCATAGAGCACATCACCTACATTACGCATAATCGGGATCCATAAAATACCAAGCACAACAACTACCACTGTTGCTATTTGTCCAACAGTTACCAATTTTTTCTCCGGTGTTTCGGGTTTGAATCGCTTGTAGAAATCTATGGTGAACAGCATGGCTGAAGAATTAAACAAAGAAGCCAGAGAACTCATCAGAGCTGCCAGGATACCACAGACTACCAGGCCTTTCACACCGGCAGGCAGTAATTTAGCTACCAAAGTAGGGAATGCCGCGTCAGCATTGTGAGCTCCATTTTCAAGCAATGGTAAAAAGCCTCCTTCAGACAACATGTTCTGATGTAAAGCAAATGCAATCATACCCGGAATTAAAAACAAGAAAACGGGAGTAAGTTTCAGATAAGCGCCAAAAATCGCACCTCTCCTGGATTGCTTTTGATCCCTACCCGATAACACACGCTGTACAATGTACTGGTCGGTACACCAATACCAGAAACCAATGATGGCAGAACCTACCAAAGCACCAAGCCACGGAAAATCAGGATCACTATTGCTACGGATCAGGTTGTTCATAGTGTCACCATACGCATTGACCGATGTTGCACCAGTTATTTCCAACATTTTCTCCCATCCGCCAACTTCTTTTAGACCCAATACCAGGATGATGATAGAGCCTAACAAAAGTATGGGAGTTTGTAGCACCGAAGTGTACAACACAGACTTCATACCGCCTAATACCGTATACAAGGCAGTGATCAATACTAAACCAATAGCAGCTATCCAGAAGAAATCAATTCCCCATAACTCTTTTATTCCGAAGACCTGTTGAAAAACGAGCCCGCCTGCATAAACAGTAACGGCAACTTTAGTCAACACATAACTGATCAATGAGATAAACGACAATATTGTCCTTGACTGAGGATTGTACCTTCTCTCCAAAAACTCCGGCATGGTATATACCATACTCCGTGAATAAAAAGGCACGAAAACCCATCCAAGGATTAAAATCATCCATCCTTGAATTTCCCAGTGAGCCATTGCCATACCACTTGAGGCTCCGGCTCCGGCCAAACCAATTAAATGTTCTGAGCCAATATTGGAAGCAAAGATTGACGCTCCGATGGCAATCCATGTGGCATCGCGACCACCTAAAAAATAATCCGCCGAGTCTTTTTGCTTTTGGCTGGTTACCCATACGATAATGCCGACTAGCAATAATGCAAATGCGGCAATAACTATCCAATCTAATAGTAACATGTTTTTTAATTTAAGTAAATATTATGATTACCTGAAGAAATTTGTAAATTTGGCTTGCATGCACACAAAAAGTTGATGCCCGAGTCAAACTTAACGTTATCGTTATTAATTAATTAATTAATTTGTTTATTTATTTATTACTAAAAATCTCCCTATGCATTAGTATTCAACACTATGAAAACATCATCATAGGGAGATTATCCGATTACTGAAAAATCAATGACGAATAGTGGAGAAAAACTCCTTCTCCGTAAACTGACCTAATTTTTGATAATTCTTGTACACTTTCAAGTACAGCTCATGATTCTTCTTATTGGGATGATACTCATCACAGAATCCTTGTCCCATTACCTTTTGTGCTTCTTCAACCTTGGTATAAACACCGGCTACCACAGCAGCAAACATGGCAGCACCAAAGGCGCAAGACTGCACAGTTTTAGCAACTTTAATCGGCATATTCAATACATCAGCCAGGGTTTGCATAACCAAGGGTGATTTTTGAGAGATACCACCGATACCTATTACAGTATCGATTCTGATACCATTCTCAACAATCCGGTCAACTATGGCTTTAGAACCAAAAGCAGTGGCTTCCACCAAGGCTTTAAAAATAATAGGAGCTGAGCTTCCTAAATTCAAACCGGTAATCGTACCTTTTACCAGCTGGCTGGCATCAGGAGTACGACGACCATTCATCCAGTCAATAGCCAATACGGAACTTTCCTGAACGGGAATTTTCATGGCCTCTTTAGACAACTCTTCAATGATTTTATCATCAGTTTCTGCAATCAATTTAGCTTTCGTTCCTGCATCGATCAAAGAAGATTGGGATACAATATTCTCTAAGGGCCAGGCCAATAAGTTCTTGAACCAGGCATAGATATCACCGAAAGCAGACTGACCGGCTTCCAGGCCTATCATACCCGGTATCACAGATCCGTCTACCTGACCACAAATACCGGGGATCAGCTTCCCTTCCATTTCCTCGTACGGAGCAACCATGATATCACAAGTAGAGGTACCTATTACCCTGACAAAAGTATGAGGTTCAATTTCAACACCTACCGCACCCATATGGCAATCAAAAGCGCTTACCCCAACCACAACTTTGGTGGTAAGACCTAATTTTTCGGCCCATTCCGGCGTAAGGTTTCCAACCAACTGATCACTGGTATATGTATGTCGATACAAACGATTACGGAACCCTTTTAAAACAGGACTGATTTTTACTAAGAATTCTTCCTCCGGGAGTCCTCCCCATTCTTCCGACCACATGGCTTTATGCCCTGCAGCACAGCGACTGCGCATGATTTGCTCAGGTTTTGTCTTACCAGTGATCAATGCCGGCATCCAATCACAGTGCTCCACCCAGCTATAAGCCTTGGCTCTGACTGCAGCGTCTTTTTCCAGCACATGAGCCATCTTAGCCCATACCCATTCACTTGAATACACGCCACCCTCATACATTGTATAGTCTGTGTGCCAGGATGCGGCAAGTTCATTAATACGGGCAGCTTCTTTCACTGCAGTGTGGTCTTTCCACAAGACAAACATAGCGTTAGGATTGTCTGCAAACTCAGGCAACAAGGCAAGAGGAGTACCCTGTTCATCAATCAATGCGGGCGTTGAACCGGTTGTATCGAATGACATTCCTACTACATTTTCAGCCACTCCGGCCGGAGACAGGCTTAAGGCTTCCCTAATCGAGTCAATCAACACTTCCATGTAATCCCTGGGATGTTGGCGGTATTGATTGGCTTGCGGATTACAATACTTTCCTTCCATCCAACGCTTGTAGTACTTCACAGACGAGGCTATTTCCTCTCCTGTTCCTGCGTCCACTATCAACGCGCGACAAGAATCCGATCCGTAATCCAATCCAATGACGTATTTACTCATGATTTTTTAAAATTTAAATTAAATATATTTAATACAATGATTTACTGTTTTTTCTCAGGCTTGTAAATATTTCCAACGACAATACGATCACCGGAATCATCTACTTCAAACAGGCATGGAATGCGCACATAACGACCATTCACCTCTCTGTGACTATGAACAGACATCAACAGCTTACCTTCCAATGTTTTAAACAACATACCATGTCCGTAATTAGGCGGTGTTATCGGTTCCGGTTCGTGAACCCAGGGACCGTCTAAAGTGCCACTCTCCGAATAAGCCACTCCTTGTGTGTAATCTTTAAAGATCCAGCTTGTCCAGATCATACCTAAACGACCTGTCTGTGTCTCGAAAAGATACGGGCCATCCGTTACCTTATTGGGAACTAACTTGCCATTATCATCTCTTTCCTTACTCCATGGAGAATCTGAAGCAAGAAACAGCACTTGCCCTTTACCAATGCTACCGCTCAAATCAGGCTTTAATTCAATTTTTTCTATGGTTCCATTCCAATTTTGCAGCCATTCATAGCAGTAAACCATGTATGGTTTCCCGTTTTTATCTACCCAAAATGTTCCATCTAAAGTGGGCATTTCGGGTGGTAAATAAATGGAATCCTGCATGGGTACATAGGGTCCCTCAGGTTTATCGCTTACCAAAACATGACAAGCACGCCTTTCAATGATATTGCCCCTGACTGTATCAATTTTAACCGCACGATTCGTAAAAGTTGCAAAATAGTAGTACTTATCCTTGTACTGATGCAATTCAGCAGCCCAAATCATAGGCCTCTCACCCATCCAGGAATTGGGGTCTGTCATGGCTACCCTGAAAGGACCTTCCCAGAGAGCCAAATCGGCACTTTTCCAAAGTAAACCGCCGGTCCCCGTCATGTAATACATGTTTGATTGTTGGTCAGCCAAAATACATGGGTCACTTAGCCTGATAGAGTCAAGCGGAATATTCTGCCTAACGGGAATGCCTCTGTTCTGGGCAACTAGTCCGAATAGGCAGAATAGAAAAAATGAAATTAATCCGGATCTTCGGTTCATGGCGTTTTAGCGTAATGCCTTATTTAAAAGATAATACACTTCATTATCGCGAATTTGTTTACGAAAATCACGGATGTTCGTATTTTTATCTATGATCAACAGTTCGATGTCTGCAATTTCAGCATAATCTTCTAACATTTCAGTGGTCACTGAGAAAGAAAAACTTGTATGGTGTGTACCACCTGCCAATATCCAGGCTGCCGCACCAATTTCCAGATTCGGCATGGGCTTCCACAGTGCACAGGCAACCGGTAATTTGGGTAAATCTTTCGGTTTTCTCACTTCCACCTCGTTTACAATCATTCTGAATCGGTTACCCATATCTACAATGGTTGCAGCAACACCTTCTCCCTTATGAGCCTGGAATACCAACCGGGCACAAGTACGAGCATCACCGATGCCCAGGAAATGAACCTCAATGCGTGGTTTGGTTCCTGTGATATCAGGATTGATCTCCAGCATATGTGATTGCAAGATTGTGCTGTCTTCCCCGGCAAAATTTAAAGTATAATCTTCCAGGAATGATTGACCACCGGGCAATCCTTTACCCATCACCCACATGGTACGAACCAATGCTGCGGTCTTCCAGTCTCCTTCAGCTCCAAAACCATAACCTTCAGCCATCAATCTCTGAGAAGCAAATCCCATCAACTGTTTCATACCTTCCAACTCGTTAAAGTTTGTGGTGAACGCCTTGGCATCATTGTCCTGTAAGAATCTTCTCAAACCAATTTCCTGTGCTGCAGCATCACGTACAAACTGATGCTTTTCCGCTCCTACTTTACAATCATCTGCAAAATCGTATATTTTTTCATATTCCTTGATAAGAGCATCTATTTCAGCTTCAGTAACAGCTTCAATATAAGGAACCAAAGTAGCTATCGGAGCATTGTCAACATGATAACCCAAACGGATTTCAGCTTCTACCTTGTCGCCATCAGTTACAGCCACATTATTCATATTGTCACCAAAACGAATGATGCGCATGCCTTGAGAGTCAGCCCACCCGGCACAAACACGCATCCAGGATGCTATTTTGGTTTGGGTGGCTTTATCTTTCCAATATCCTACCACCACTTTTCTGGGCATACGCAAACGACTGGTAATATGACCGAACTCACGATCTCCGTGAGCAGACTGGTTTAAATTCATGAAATCCATGTCAATATCTTTCCAGGGAATTTCTTCATTGTATTGCGTGTGCAGATGCAACAATGGTTTTCTGAAGTTTTGCAACCCCCGGATCCACATTTTGGCAGGAGAGAAAGTATGCATCCAGGTTATAACACCAATACATTTAGCGTCATTATTAGACTGTTTGAAGATGTCTTCAACCTCTACGGCTGAATTGGCGGTTCCCTTATAAACAACTTTTACTGGTAAAATGCCTGAATCATTCAATCCTTTTACCATAGTTTCCGAATGTGCATTTACCGTTACGACTGCATCACCACCATAGAGCAATTGAGCACCCGTCACAAACCAAATTTCATAATTTGAAAATTCCATATGTAATAATTTTTAATATTTGTTATAAAGAAAAAATAATTGCTTGACAAAGTGTTTGATACTCAACGATTATTGTCCATAATAAGCATCCGGACCGTGTTTCCGATAGAAATGCTTCTGAATCAATAAATCATTCATGGTGAGATCAGGATTGATGTTAAATGCAATATAAGCCATTTTTGCAACTTGCTCCATAACAACTGCGTTATGCACAGCATCATGAGCATCTTTACCCCAGGAAAAAGGTCCGTGATTTTTCACCAAAACACCCGGAATATAATTGGGGTTTAATGACTTAAAACGTTCAACAATCACACTACCTGTTTCTTTCTCATATGCTCCTTGCACCTCTTCCTTAGTCATGGAACGAGTACAAGGAATAGCTGAGCTGAAATAATCCGCATGTGTGGTTCCTATATTGGGAATATCCCGTCCCGCTTGTGCCCAGGCTGTAGCGAAAGTGGAATGTGTGTGCACTACACCACCAATATCTGAGAAGGCCTTGTACAGTTCAAGGTGAGTAGCCGTATCGGATGAAGGTTTTAATTTACCTTCTACCACCTTACCATCCAAATCTACAACGACCATATCCTCCGCTTTCATCTCATCGTAGGATACACCGGAAGGCTTGATAACCACTAAAGCTTTTTCACGATCGATCGCACTGACATTTCCCCAGGTGAAAATAACCAATCCATGTTTCACCAGATCCAAATTGGCTTTAAAAACCTCCTTTTTAAGAGTTTCCAACATAATAAAATAAAAAGTGCTGTTTGTTTTTTATGTATTACTTATCTCTCTGACTAAAAAGACACAAACACAGGGACTGTCTCAAAAGTAACATGGTTGCTGATCGAAGCCGAAGCATAGCAGTCGGGCACTTACGAGACGCCGCCTTTATACGAACGACAAAGATATGAAAATATTTAGTAAAGACTACTGAAAGAGAAATATGTTTTAAAACATGTGCATACATTGTTAAAAATTACACGAACATTAGCTTACTCATCAATGCCTGCTTGAATTGGCTCAACATCCCGCCGCCACCGTCAAGAAAAGCATAGTTTCTTTGTTTGTATTTTTATTTATCTTTGCAAAGCAATTATGATCACCGGATTCTAACGGAGAATTATAAGCAACCAGGCACCGGATCAATTGCAAATCTCCCAATAACATACTTATTTTGAATCATACAACACAAAAATATGCAGCAACAATCGGATTATTTGACGGAGTTCATGCCGGACACAGATACCTCATTGATAGTCTGAAAAAAGAAGCAGAGAAACGTGGCCTGAAAAGCATGGTACTTACTTTCAACAACAATCCGAAACAGGTATTGCGAACCAATTTCAAACCGCAACTACTGACCACCCCCGATGAAAAAAGAGTACAATTGCAATCCCTGCAATTAGACAGCATCGTTGAATTAGACTTCACGAAAGAAATGGCAGCGCTTTCGGCTTTTGATTTTATTCAACAAGTATTGTATGACAAATATCAAGTAGGTTTGTTACTTGTAGGACATGATCATCGTTTCGGCAAAGACAGAATAGATGGATTCCCGGAATATGCTGCTTACGGCAAACAGACAGGCATCGAGGTCATCGAGGCTGCCCAATTTAGCACTCCTAGCTTGAAACAAATCAGTTCGTCAACCATTCGTACTGCCCTCACAAATGGTAAAATAGAACAAGCCACTGCCCTACTCTCCTATCCTTATTCTTTTGAAGGGGAGGTAATCAGCGGCTATAAAGTGGGAAGAAAAATCGGTTTTGCCACTGCCAATCTTAAACCGGTTCATCCGGACAAAATTATCCCGGGATTGGGGGTGTATATGGTCGAGATTTTCTGGCAAAACCGACCTTATAAAGCTATGATGAATATAGGACGACGTCCCACCATGGACAATGACAACAACATCAGCTTGGAAGTTCATATTCTTGATTTTCAAGAAGAGATATATGGACAAATCCTAAAAGTGAGTTTTTTAAAAAAAATCAGGGATGAAAAGAAATTTAATGCTGTGGAAGACTTGGTTGAGCAACTGAAAAAGGACAGAGAATTTGTAGTGCACAATTGGGATTAAGAAACAAGAAATTACAATTTAATTATACAGTTTTATGAAAAAAATATTTTTATACGTGATCATTGGTATGACAATCATCGGATGTAACTCAAAAAATCCATTTTTCTCTGAATATGAGAATGAATATGGTATTCCTCCCTTTGAAAACATCAAAGTTGAACATTATTTACCGGCTTTCAAGGAAGGCATTAAACAACAACAGATCGAATATGACGCTATTGCCAACAACAAAGAGGTTCCCACTTTCGAAAACACCGTAGAAGCTCTGGAATTGAGCGGTGTGTTGCTGAACAAGGTATCTGCTGTATTTTTCAACTTGCACTCGGCAGAAACCAATGAGGAACTCAATGAAATAGCCAATGAAGTTACTCCTTTATTATCGGAGCACAGCGATAATCTGTATTTAAACGAACAGATTTTCAACAAAATAAAGACCTTACATCTTGAGCAAGAAACCCCGGACTTAAATCCCGAACAAAAGCGCATTTTGGATAAGTATTATAAGAATTTTGTTCGAAGCGGTGCGAATTTGAATGAAGCCGACAAACAAACTTTGCGCGATATCAACAAAGAATTGAAGCAGGCGGAACTTAAGTTCGGTGAAAACTTACTGGCTGAAAACAATGCATATCAGCGTTTTGTGGCCGATAAGGCTGAACTTGCGGGTTTGCCAGAGAGTGTAATTTCTGCTGCTTCCGAAGCCGCAAAGGATGCCGGACAACCTGACCAATGGTTGTTCACGCTCTCTAAAGCCAGCTTTATACCCGTGTTGCAGTACGGCGAAAACAGGGAGTTACGCAAGGATTTATTGTTGGCTTGGGCAAATCGCGGTGACAATGACAACGAAAATGACAACAAAGAAGTCATCAAAAAAATCATGCAGTTGCGTATTCAACGCGCCAACCTGCTCGGTTTTGAAACACCTGCCGACTTTATCCTGGACAATACCATGGCAAAAACTCCGCAAAAAGTACGTGAATTTTTAAGCTCCGTATGGCAACCGGCTCTGGATCAAGCCAAAAAAGAAGCGGCTGAATTACAAAAGATAATGGATGCTGAAGGCAAAGGCGAAAAACTGGAAGCCTGGGACTGGTGGTTTTATGCAGAAAAGCTGCGCAAGGCAAAATATGACCTGGATGAAGAAGCCTTACGCCCTTATTTCAAACTTGAAAATGTAAGGCAAGGAGCCTTCGATCTGGCAGGAAAACTGTGGGGCTTGCAGTTTAATTTATTAGCGGATGCCCCCAAATATCACCCGGACGTACAAGCCTTTAAAGTTACCGATGCGGACGGGTCACTCATAGGTGTTCTCTTAACCGATTACTTTCCACGACCCGGGAAGCGTGCAGGTGCGTGGATGAGTAGTTATTTAAAACAACATTACAGAAACGGTGAAAATATTCGTCCCGTCATCGTCAATGTGGGGAATTTCACAAAACCCACCTCTCAAAAACCTGCTTTGCTCAATATGGATGAAGTTGAAACTTTGTTTCATGAATTTGGGCATGCTTTACACGGACTGCTGGCTCAAAGCCGGTATATTAGTCTCTCAGGTACGAGCGTAGTTCGCGACTTCGTGGAACTTCCCTCACAAATCATGGAAAATTGGTGCTTTGAACCTCAGGTGATGAAAACTTATGCCAGGCATTATGAAACCGGAGCACTTATCCCGGCTGACCTAATTGAAAAAATTCAAAATGCGGCTACTTTTAATCAGGGGTTTGTTATGACTGAATTATTATCAGCTGCCATCCTTGACATGGACTTTCATATGCTGACCAATGCAGATAATTTAGATGTAAATGCTTTTGAACGGGCTTCCATGGAGCGTATGGGCATGATTCCGGAGATTATCGTTCGCTATCGCAGTACCAACTTCAACCATATTTTCAACAGCGGATACGCTGCCGGTTATTACAGTTACACCTGGGCTGAAGTCCTTGATGCGGATGCTTACCAGGCATTTGTAGAAACAGGCGATATTTACAACCAGGAAGTTGCTGCTTCTTTCCGCCACAACATCCTTGAAAAAGGAGATTCGGATGAAGCCATGCAGTTGTACCTCAACTTCAGGGGAAAAGAACCCAACCCCAAAGCTTTGTTAAATAAACGCGGTTTTATTGAATAATACTCTACAAACAAAAATCTTCTGAATAGAATCTTATGAATCGCCCAATCATCCAAAAACTTATAAACCCAAGCATATTGTCAGCAATCATGCTTGTACTGCTTTTCCTGGGTGGTTGGGTGCTCAATTATGTTTGCTTTCGCGAAACTTATGGAGATTCCGTGTCAGACAGAAGCATACCCATCACCAATGCAGCATGGCATATCCTCACCATTCTGGTAATTACCACCTTTAATTTAACAATGGTTGCAGCAATAAACCGTAAATATGCCATCGTCAGGGTCAGGACTTTCATCCCTGTTTTTTTATATGCTTTATTTATAACTACCTGGAGGAAAGCGCATCTACACATCTATCCCCATATAGCCGGTTTTCTTTTCTTGGTCAGCTTGATGCTCTTTTTGAGCATGTATAAAGATAAAAATGCAGTGCTTCAATCCTTTTGGGGAAGTTTATTGATAGCATTCAGTGGAATATTAAATCCCGTTTATTTACTCATCATACCTGTTGTTTGGATAGGGTTTGTTCAGCAAGAATGCTTTTCAGGCAGGGTGTGGCTCGCCTCCGTGATGGGTGCCATCGTACCCTGGCTATTTTTCTTTTCATACCATCTGTATAAAGGCAATGAAATCTTGATATTCAAAGACTTTTGGCTTAATTTTCGTCCTTTGGAGATTATCAAATCCTTTTCACCGGTCGAAAAGATTTATATCATCGTTTTAATCTTCATTTTTATCATTAGCCTGGCGGGGATCTATTCAAACTTATTGCAAGACTCCTTGCAAACACGCAAAAGAATCAATTATTTTGTATTGAATTTTGTCTTTTTGTTGCTACTGAATTTATGCTCTTCACGGGACGCTTCAGCTTTCCTGCCTCTTACGGCTTACTTTACCGCCATGTTGATGGCACACCCGTTCTCATTGAATAAATCACGTTTTTTCACCGTTTTGTTTTTCATCGTGTGCCTGATACATGCCGTGTATATGTATCTTAATTGTTTTATTGTTTAAATTTTTGGGCGGGGTGTTAGAAGTGCCCAACTGCTGCGTTACTTTCGATATTCGGGCTCAATCACATACTTCATTATGCTCCTTCGCCCTCAATCTCAGCGCCTTGCATTTGAACACTTCTAAGACACCTTGAGGGTTTTAGTTGAATATGTACTTTTGAGACAGCCCCGCTCCAGGTCTTGCTATATGCTTGATGACGCGCAACTGACCTTGCCTGGTGAGCCAAAAAATAAGTGAGAACAGCGTTAAAAATCTTCCTTGTTTGAGCAACGAAGTTGCGAGTTTGGACGATTTAGCTGTTCGAGCGCTAATTTTTTGAGCGAAGCAGGCACAGTCTTGACTTTTTTTTGTTTCGTTTTTTTGTGTCAAGACAAAAAAATGAAAAAGAGATTTGGAATATTCGTTTTTTGGTTCAAGCCAAAAAATAATAAAACCAATATAACTCAATAATAATTGCTACTTTTGCCAGCAAAAAAAATTGCTCAAGGTTTTATGGTCAGATTCCGGTTTGTTCTTATATTTTTCATTCTACTCACACCTGCTTTCACGTGCGGTCAGAGAACACTTCAAAAAAGGATCTCCGATTCGCTGACCGTGATAGCCAGAACATACATTTATTCTGATACCATTAATAATGTAAGAATAAACGTCAACAGAATGAGAAAACACATTACAGTTACTGCTTCAGACAATTTCGGATACATTCCCTTTCGAAAAGATAATATTGACAGGATCAACAACGCGTTAAAGTCCATACTACATGGCACATATCCCAACTATACCATACAAGCCAAAGCTTTCAACAAAAATATTGAAGAGCTGATACCGGATTATTTATCCGAAAAACCCATCAGGACTAAAAAGTTCAACACCGGCGAACAATTACCACCACTTGTCACCAAACTTTCTGTACTATATGCTCCTGACAACGGACTGATGAACAAGTACATTGCCTTGTGGAACAGTCATGGCTTACATTACAACAACGATAAAAATCAATGGACCTGGCAGCGACCGATGATGTTTCTTACCGTAGAAGACTTGCTCTCAACTTCTTACGTGCTTCCTTTTTTAGTTCCTATGCTTGAAAATGCAGGGGCACAAGTTTTTTTGCCCCGGGAGAGAGATTTCCGAACTGATGAAGTTATTGTGGACCGGGATGATGAACAAACCGGATCATTGTACAGGGAAGATAATGGCAGGTATCATTGGCACAATGCGAAACCGGGATTTTCAAACCCAAAGGACTTTTATCTTTATGGTGAAAACCCCTTTGAAATGGGGGCATATCGCCACATCAAAACTACAGTAAATCCTGATGAAATAAGTACTGTAGAATGGATACCGTATATTCCCAAAAAAGGAATGTATGCTGTTTACATTGCTTATCAAACAGTCGAAAACAGCACGGAGGATGCCCTATATACTGTACATCACATGGGGGGCGAAACCGAATTTGCAATCAACCAAACCATGTTTGGTGGTTCATGGCTTTATTTAGGACATTTTCTGTTCAACCAGGGCATACGTGAAAATGGAAAGGTAACCCTCAACAACCTCAGTAAAGAGAAAGGGAAAACATTAACTGCTGATGCTGTCAAATTCGGTGGAGGCATGGGAAATATCGCTGTGTTACCAAAAAAAACTAAAAACAACGGAAACAACAGGAACGGGAATGGAAACAATCAAATTAATGAAACAGAGCCTGTTCTCAGCCATTTTCCACGCTTTACCGAGGGAGCAAAATACTGGCTGCAATGGGCAGGTGTGCCGGATTCCATTTACAGTCGGACTGAAAACGCTGATGAGTATTCCGATGATTTTCAATCGCGTGGCTTTTGGGTGAATTACCTCGCCGGAGGATCGTCTGTCATGCCGGAAACACAAGGTTTGGGAATTCCCATTAACCTATCCATGGGAATACATACGGATGCCGGATTAAGACAGAACGATTCCATTGTCGGAACGCTGGGTATCTGCACAGTTGAAAACAACGACAAGTCAAGTTTTTATAAAAATGGAGTTTCACGCTGGACAGCCCGCGACATGGTTGATCTGATACAGACTCAAATCGTGGAAGATATACGTACCCAATGGGATCCGGAATGGACAAGACGAGGTGTTTGGAACAGATCATACAGCGAATCACGCATTCCTGAAGTGCCGGCAATGATACTCGAAATGTTCTCTCACCAAAACTTCAATGATATGAAATATGCCCTTGACCCACGCTTCCGCTTCACAATGAGCAGGGCTATCTATAAGGGTATCTTGAAATTCATCGCCTGGCAAAACGATTATGAATATGTAGTGCAACCCTTACCTGTAAAAAACTTCAGTTGCCTTTTCGTAGCCGACAATAAAATCAAACTGCACTGGGAAGCTGTTTGCGACTCTTTGGAACCCACTGCCCTACCTGACAGCTACATAGTTTACACACGCATCAATGACGGCGGATTTGACAATGGTCAGTTGGTTCACGCCAACAGTTTTGAAAGCTACATCGCCCCGGGCAATATTTACAGCTATAAAATTACAGCCGTCAACCGTGGCGGAGAAAGTTTCCCATCAGAAACGCTATCCGCTTACAGGGATCCGAATAATGCAGAGACTGTACTAATTCTAAACGGATTCAACAGGATCAGCGGTCCCGAACATTTCCATTTAATCACTTTAGCAGGTTTCTTGACCGACCAGGACGCCGGCGTCCCTTACCTCAGCGATGTCAGCTTTACCGGTCCGCAATATGAATTCAGCGTAAATGCAGCGTATGAAACTAATGAATATCCGGGATTCGGTGCAAGTAAATCGGACTACGAAGATATGGTTGTTGCGGGAAACACTTTTGATTATCCATATTTGCACGGACAATCAATCAAAAGTGCAGGATACTCCTTTGTTTCAGCAAGCGTGCAATCCATTTTGGCTGACACATTCAACCTTAATCAATTCAAAGTTTTAGACTTGATTTTAGGAAAACAAAAGCAGACAGCATCAGGAAAAATGAAAAAAACATTAGAATTTCAAACATTTCCATTAGATTTGCAAAGGAAATTGGCTGATTACTGCAATAATGGCGGCAATATAATGGTCAGCGGAGCTTATGTTGCCTCCGACACTTACGATGAAAACAAAGGAAATGCAGAAAATTTTGTCTGTGATATCTTAAAAATAATGCCCGCTCATAAAGATACCACACTCTTTAGCGGGATACTTTATGAAAGCAATCATCCTGAATTTAAGACACAGAGAAGGCAATTTGAATATCATCATACACTCAACAACAAAACGTATGCGGTTGAATGTCCGGACATATTAGAACCAGCTGATGAGAATGCCTTTGTAATTTGTACCTATGAAGGCAGTGATTACCCCGCAGGAATCGCTTACGCCAATGATTATAAAGCATGCACATTTGCTTTTCCTTTTGAAACCATCAAAGACAAAGCATCACGTGACACCATCATGATTGATGTATTGGATTTTTTATTTAGTAAAACACACTCAAAATAATACACTATGTTCAGAATATTCAGAAGTACAGTTCTTATCATTTTATCGTCCATCCTCTTATCTTCCTGTATCAAAAGCACTGTTATACTGCCTTCAGCTACAGGCACCAGATATGAAATTTTGGTGGTGATGGATGACACCGACTGGAAAGCTCCTGCCGGAAGAACCTTGATTAAATTATTAGATCAGGATATGCCTGCAATGCCTCAACCCGAACCAATGATGACCATCATTCATTGTCAGAACAAAGAGTTCGGAGATATTCTCAAACCTACGCGTAACATTCTCCTTACGGAAATTTCACCCCGTTTTGAGCAGCCCAATATTACGTATAGTAAAAATGTCTGGTCACAACCGCAATCTGTAGTTCAGATACAGGCAGCCAATGATGATGCATTCGTTGAATTAATCAATCAATACGGTGATAGAATTTTAGAATACTTCTTAGTTACCGAAAGAAACCGGCAAATAGCCATGGCAAAAAGCAACCTCAACTTGAGGGCAAAAAAAGATATCGAAGCACAGTTCGGTATTCAGGTTGACATCCCCGTGGAATTGTCAAAAACTGTTCAGGGTGAAGATTTCTTCTGGGCTACCAACGACCATGCACGCACTCGCAAAGACATGGTCATCTATTCCTATCCTTACAGAGATAAAAACACATTTACCAAAGAATATCTCATTGCAAAAAGAGATTCGGTGATGAAAGCGAACGTACACGGAGAACTCGATGGTTCTTACATGGGCACCGAATTGGTACACGACCGGCCCATCTTAAGGGAGATTAATATAAACAACACCTATTGTGCTGAATTAAAAGGACTTTGGCGTATGTTTGACGGTGCTTCCATGGGTGGCCCGTTTTACAGTCATACCCGTGTGGACGAAATCAACAAACGTGTTATTACTGTGGAAGGTTTTGTCTTTGCACCCGGGACCAAAAAACGCAATCATATCAGACAATTGGAAGCTGCCGTTTATACCGTTAAACTACCTCAGGAAATCAGTGAACTGAGTGAGGTAACAGTGGTTGCTGAGAGCAATAACAATTAAAAATCAAAGTACAAATGTCAAATCGTAAAAAAGATCGCAAAACAATTATAGCTATTACGCACGGTGACTTCAACGGCATCGGTTATGAAGTCATCCTCAAAACTTTATCTGAACCCAGGGTATATGAAGATTTTATCCCTGTTATCTACGGCTCATCCAAGGCAGCGGGCTATTATCGTAAAATGCTGGATTTACCATCCATCAATTTCAACATCATCAATGCAGTGGAAGAAGCCCAGCCCAAGAGGGTCAACCTCATCAATTGTACCAGCGAAGACATACGCGTAGAACAAGGAATATCAACCGAAGAAGCCGGGAAAGCCGCTTTTGATGCTTTAGAAAGAGCAGTTGCTGACATAAAAAAAGATCTTGTTGACGCTTTAGTCACTGCACCCATCAACAAAAAAAACATACAATCCGACAGGTTTTACTTTCCGGGACACACTGAATATCTTGAGCAGGTTTTCAAAGACAATCAATCAGCGCTTATGCTGTTGGTCAACGATGTGATGCGCGTCGCCGTTGTCACAGGCCATATACCTATCAAAGACTTGACATCGGTCATCACCAAAGAGCTGATTGTTAAAAAGCTGACAACATTCAATCAATCCTTAAAGCAGGATTTCACCATTGTTCGCCCCAGAATCGCCGTTTTGGGTTTGAATCCTCATGCAGGAGATGAAGGTGTGATCGGAACCGAAGAAGAAACCGTTATCAAACCCGCTTTAGAAGAGGCTCAAGCAAACGGTATCCTGTGTTTTGGCCCCTACCCTGCAGATGGATTTTTCGGATCAGGTCACTTTAATAAGTTCGATGGTATTTTGGCCATGTACCATGATCAAGGGTTAATTCCTTTCAAAACTGTCTCGATGGATGATGGGGTGAATTTTACAGCCGGATTATCTATTATAAGAACCTCACCTGCACACGGGACTGCCTATAACATTGCAGGACAGGGCATTGCATCAGAAAATTCATTCCGGCAAGCCTTGTACATGGCTTACGATATTCTTCAGAATAGAAATATGGATGAAGAAATACGCAGCAATCCCCTCCCCATCGACAAGAGCAATGAAAAAGGTAAAAATATAGAATAAAACGAAGGATTAATTCAAAACAAATATTCAATTAGAAAATAGTAAGGTGTCTTAGAAGTGTTCAAATGCAAGGCACTGAGATTGAGGGCGAAGGAGCATACTGAAGTATGTGACTGAGCCCGAATATCGAAAGTAACGCAGCAGTTGGGCACTTATAAGATACCGTCAATTAATAAGCGCTCTTAAACTGTTCCAAGAACCTAACATCATTTTCCGAGAACATGCGCAAGTC